>JBBDWJ010000245.1:0-17303 GCA_040902925.1 Bryobacterales bacterium
TGTAACTCAGCTTTTCTGCCCGCTTTGCGCAGAAGTCAAATGTAGAGGTACTAACCCCTGACACCCGACACCCGACCCCTGACACCTGACCCCTGCCGCAACTCCGTTATGCTAAGGTCGCATATTTGCTTGGGAGTACTAACGAATGCGGAGCGAGGTCAAGACGGCGGCGGTTCTGGGCGCGGGGACCATGGGGTCCCGCATTGCGGCGCATCTGGCCAACGCCGGGGTCAACTGCCTGCTGCTCGACCTGCCCGGTGAGGCCTCCAACCCCGCCGGCCGCAACGCCACCGTCGCCGCCGCGCGGACAACGCTCGAAAAATCGCGCCCGCCTGCCTACTTCACCCCTGAGGTCGCCCGCCGCATCCAGGCCGGCAATTTTTCCGACCACCTGGAGCGCATCAGCGCCGCCGATTGGATCATCGAAGCCGTCGTCGAAAATTTTGACGTCAAGCGCGAGCTGCTGCGCCGCGTCGATAAATACCGCAAACCCGGCACGCTCGTCAGCTCGAACACTTCCGGGCTGCCGATCGCCAGCCTCGCCGAGGGCCTTTCCGAAGATTTCCGGCGTCATTGGCTCGGGACGCATTTCTTCAACCCGCCCCGCCACATGCGGCTGGTCGAGCTGATCCCGACGCCTCAAACGGACCCCGAAGTTGTCCGTTTCGTCGCCGATTTCTGCGATCAGCGGCTCGGCAAGGTCGTCGTCTACGCCAAGGACCGCCCGAATTTCATCGCCAACCGCATCTTCCTGTTCGCCTTCATGCACACGCTCCAAGTGATGCAACAGCACGAGCTCGCGGTGCAGGAAGTCGACGCCCTCAGCGGCCCGCTGATCGGACGCCCTCGCATGGCGACCTTCCGCCTCGCCGATTTCACCGGCGTCGACGTCTGCCTGTTCGTCGCCGAAACGCTTTACCGGCTCGTGCCCGACGACGAAAAGCGCGACGTCTATCAGCCGCCGCAGTTCCTGCGCGACATGGTCGGCAAAGGCATGGCCGGAGACAAAGCCGGCCAGGGCTTTTACAAAAAAGCAGCAGGCGGATCGTCAGAGCGGCTGGCGCTCGACCTGCGGACGATGACCTATCGCCCGGCTAAGAAATCCTACTTTGCCGCGGTCGAGAAGGCGCAGAAACTTAGCGACCTGGGCGAGCGCATCCGTTTTTTGATCGATTCCGACGACCCGGCTGGGCGCTTTATCTGGGAAACGCTGAGCGAATTGTTCCTCTATACCGCCGCGCGAATCCCGGAAATCACCGACGACATCGTCAGCGTCGACACCGTGCTCAAAGCGGGCTTCAACTGGCAGGCGGGTCTTTTCGAAATCTGGACGATGCTCGGGGTCGAGAAAACCGCCGAGCGGATGCGCAACGAAGGCAAACATCTGCCGCCGCTGGTCGAGCAGGTGCTCGCTTCACCCGAAAAATCGTTCTACGCCGAACGCGACAACCGGCGCACGTTTTTCGACTTGGCGTCGAACGCCCAAAAGGCGATCGAAGACCCGCCCGGCGTCCTGCGGCTCGACACCGTTCGCCGTCAGAAGGCGGCGGTGAAATCGAATCGCGGCGCGAGCTTGTGGGACCTCGGCGACGGCGTCGCGCTGCTCGAGTTTCACTCCAAAGCCAACTCGCTCGATCAGACCGTGTTCCACATGATCGAGCAGTCCGTGCGCGAAGTGGAAGCCAATTTCGCGTCGCTGGTGATCGGGAATGAAGGCGAACATTTTTGCGTCGGCGCGAACCTCTACCTGCTGCTGGAGCTGAGCCGCGCGGGCAAATGGGACGAGCTGTCGCGGGAAATTACGCACATCCAGGAGCTGTTCCGCTCGCTGCGCCGCTGCCGCAAACCGGTCGTGGCCGCGGTGTTCGGCCAAACGCTCGCCGGAGGCTGCGAATTGGCGCTGCGATGCGGCCGCGTGCAAGCCGCCGCGGAAACCTACATGGGCCTGGTCGAAACCGGAGCCGGGCTCGTGCCCGCGGCGGGCGGCTGCACCGAAATGCTGCGCCGTCATACCGCGGGACTGACAATCGAAGACGATCTGACCAGCCCCACCCAAGCCGTGTTCGAGCTGATTGGCATGGCGAAGGTCTCCGGCAGCGCCGCCGAAGCGCGCCAGTCGCGCTACCTGCGATCGAGCGACGGCATGACGATGAACCGCGACCGGCTTATCGCTGAAGCGAAGCAAGCTGCCCAAGCGATGGCTGCTGGCGGATATCAACCTGCGTCCGAAGGAGAGATTCCCGTCGGCGGCAGCGGCGTTCTGGCGGTTTTGGAGCTGGGCCTTTATCTGATGCGAGAGGCGGAATATATATCCGATTTCGATGTCGTTATCGGCAAGAAACTAGCCCACATTTTAAGCGGCGGACGCCTGTCGCAGCCGAGTCTGGTTTCCGAAGAGTACTTGCTGAATCTCGAAAAAGAAGCCTTCCTAAGTCTCTGCGGCGAAGCAAAAACCCACCAGCGGATTGAGCACCTACTCAAGACAGGGAAGCCGCTGCGAAATTAGCCGGTTGGGCGCGGCGTGTCGCGCGCCCCTGCCTGCCTGGCGGCGTGAAACTCGGGCCAGCGGTGGGCTAGTGTGGGCTAGTGTCGCGATCGCCGGCCAAATCTGCCGCGGCCTGTGGACGGCCGGGGCCGCGACCGTTCCCGGAGTGGAATACCACCGGAGAGGAAATCGGCCGGTTGCTGCTGCTCGTTCGTCTCGGGCCGTTCGTACTGCTCGTGGACGGCCAGTTCGGTGGCCGTGTCGGCGCCATGGTACGCGCCTTCCTCCAAGCTCGCCGGGCGATCGCCGCCGCCTGCTTCCACGTCATATTGCAGTGCCGCCCGCCGCGCCATCCCGGCGGCGACGCGCTCGCTAGGCAAGACGGGTCTGCGGCGGAGAGCGAATGGCAATTGGCCCAGGCCCGAGACCAAAGCCGCCTCCGGCGTGGACTGCGCGTAAGGGCGTGTTGGCTCCTGCTGCGCAAACTCGATATCGAGGCGCATTTCCTCTCCCGCCTCCCACACCGATTCTTCGGAGACTCGCGACTCCTCTTCGGCGCACGCCAGCATCATCGCGTTGTGGCAGAGGTGGTTGATGTTGCGCGGAATTCCCTGGCTCAGGTACGCGGCCACTTCCAACGCATCGCTGCGAAACACGGGCTCGCTGCGGCCGGCAACCTGCAGGCGGTGCGCCACATATTTGCGGACACCGCCTTCATCGAACGGCTTGATGTGGGTCATCACGCCGATGCGCTGCCGCAGCGCTTGCAGCTCCGGAAAGCGAATCGCGTGGGCCAAGCTGGGGTGCCCGGCCAGCAGAATCTCGTTGATCGGCTTGCCGCGATGGCGCAGATTGCTGATCAGGCGAAGCTGCTCCATGCTTTCGACCGAGAGCGCCTGGGCCTCGTCGACAAACAGCACGGTCTTGCGCCCCAGATTCGCCTGCTGAACGCAGAAGCGCTCGAGCTGTTGGATCTGCTGGTAGTCGCGTTCTTCGCCGGCATCGAGGCCCAGTCCGGAAAGGATTCCGCCCATCAAGTCCACGCGCCGCCGGTAGGGGTACTCCAGGCGGCAAATCGTCGCGCGCTCTTGTACCCGCAGCAGCAAATAGTTCACCAGCGTGGTCTTGCCCATCCCCGGCAGGGCAATGACGGCGCTGATGCCCCGCCCTTCCAGGATGCTCACGTAGAGCGACGAAATCGCCTCGCGATGCTGTTCGCCGAAGTAGGTGAACCGCGGATCGTTATCGATTCCGAACGGGCATTCCCGCAGGCCAAAATGTTCCAAATACATAGTTCCGTCCGAAGCCTACCATCGCCCGCCTGCGAACAGCCACTTCGCATTCCTACTAGTCATAGTCAGGTCTTTCACTGATAGGACTGGGCCTTGCGCACTGAGTATCGGTGCCGCGCGGCGGGTTCAAGCGGGGGCGCCTGGAGTTTGTGCGGCCGTCCGCGCCAGGAGCTACGGGCCGCTGGAGATGATGACCGGGATGGCAGTTCGCCGTCAATGCGCTATGATGTTCCAGAATATTTGCCGTGCGGTTGGTTCCTTCGCGTTGCCCGGCGATCCCCTGACCCAGTGCGTCGCGCCTCCGCGGCAGGGCTTGAAGTGCGGACCCTCGGCTTTGGCTTTTGAGCAAAGGCTGAGGTGGCCGCGCGTTATTGCCGCCACGAAACATCCGCGATGCGCACCACCCCGGCACCTCGACCTTCGCCAGGTAGCGCGCCAGGCGCGAGTGACCGTTTTCCCGCTGACTCGTTTTCTGTTGACCTGGTTTCAGGGGCATCCGCGCGCGCGAAACGTCCGCTCCGCATCGCCGTATGGATCATGGGCGGGCTGCTGATCGCCGCGGCCGGCAGCGCCATTCGCGCGCAGAGCTCGCGCAAATCAGCCGCAAACGGGGCGCCCGCCGTCCTCTCTGCTGATCCGTCAGGCTCTCCAGAAGCCGGTACCGGCGCCGCGCCCGACGACCCTGCGGGAAACGCCGCCGCGGTCGGCGCTGCGACTGACGCCGCGGTTGGCGCTGCGGCTGAGGCCGCGGAACTGTCGGCGGCGGGTCACCAGGAAAGCGGCGCCGCGCCCCCGCGCACCGATCTCAACCTGCTCGGCCAGGTCAACACATCCTCGGGAGAAGCCCGCCGCAACGAAAACGTGCAGATCACGCTCATCGACAACAACGTGCTCAAGGAGCTGAGCATTCGCATGGGCATCACCGCCACGTTGGTCGAGGAGTTTTCGGCCGACCGCAACTACTTCGGCGTCGAATTCGGAGGCAATCCCTCAACGCCGCTGCACATCGCGCCATCGCCGGTTGCGGGCGTCCACGGCCGGCTGCATTTCGGCCACAACAACAGCGTCTTCAGCGCGCGCTCGTTCTTCCAAGTCGGAAGCGTCAAGCCTTCGCATGACAACAACTACGGCTTCACGGTCGGCGTCCCGGTTCGGCCCAAGACAGCGCTCACCATCGAGGCCGGCCGGCAGAACGTGCGCGGCAGCGTCAACGGCAACGTGCTGGTGCCGCGCGCGGACGAACGCACGCCGCTGACCAACGACCCGGCGACTCGCGCGATGGTTGAGAGGATCCTCGGCGCGTATCCCGAGGAGCCGCCTAACCGCACCGACATCGACCCGCGCGCGCTCAACACCAACGGCCCGCAACGCATCGACAACGACAACATCGGCGCGACGCTCGACCAAGCCGCCGGCGAGCGCGACCACTTCACGCTGCAGTACCGCTTCAGCGCGCAAAGCGTCGAGGCGTTTCAACTCGTCGGCGGGCAAAACCCCGACACCACCACCAAAAGCCACCGCGCCCGCCTCACCTGGAGCCGCGCATGGTCGCCGCTCACCACGGCCGATTTCTCGATCGGCTTCAATCGCGTCGGCTCGCTGTTGGTTCCCGAAGAAACCGCGCTGGGTCCGCAGGTTCGCACCGGCTTCGCGATCGAGCCGCTGGGCCCGACTGGAGGAATCCCCATCAATCGCACCGAAAACAGCTTCCGCTACGCCGCGCGCCTGCGCCGCCTTTCCGGCAATCACACGCTAAGCGCCGGCTTCGAGCTGCTGCGCCGCCAGATCAATGGCAGTGAAACTTCGGGCCACCGCGGCACGTTTTCGTTCAGTGACGACTTCGGACGCGACTCGATCACCAACATCCGCATGGGCACGCCCAACTCCTATACGGTCGCCATCGGTGACACGCACCGCGGCTTCCGCAACTGGGACATGCAGTATTTCGTCAGCGACGAGTGGCGCGTGAACACGAACCTGACGCTCAGTCTCGGTCTGCTCTACCGCCCGATCAGCGCGCCCTACGAAGTGAACGGACTGAGTGAAGTCCCGTTCGGCTGCGACTGCAACAATCTCGCGCCGCGTTTCGGTTTCGCTTACCGGTTAACGGATTGGAGCATCGTGCGGGCGGCGTATGGCATTCAATACGGCGAGATCTTCCCGGTCACCTTCGGACAGTCGCGCTACAACCCGCCGGCCAATGTGCGCATCTCGGTTGACGTGCCCGACCTGGTCGATCCGTTGAAAGATCTGGTGCCGGCGGACTTCGAGCCCGGCGCGCGCAGCGGCATCTTCCGATTCGCTCCCGACCTCGCCGCACCTTATTCGCATCAATACAACTTCAGTTGGCAGATCGCACTGCCGCGAGGATGGCAGCTCGATCTGGGCTACGTCGGCAGCCGCTCGCATCGCCTGTTCGTGGTGTGGTGGCTGAATCGCGCCGTGCTGGTTCCCGGCATCGAGCCGACCAGCGACAACATCAACGACCGCCGGCCCGACCCGACTTTTTACGAGATCCGCAATATCGTCAACGGCTCGCGAGGTTATTTCGACGCCGCCAAAGTGACTCTTACGATTCCGAATTGGCACGGCCTTTCCGGCGAATCCTCGTACTGGTTCAGCAAGGCGATGGACCTGGGCAGCCACTACATGAACACCGCTTCGGGGCGCGATGGCCGCCTGTCGGTCAGCCCATCGGGCGAAGACGCTCAAGGCCAGATGCGCGGCCTCAGCGACTTCGACCAGCCGCACGCATTCTTGTGGCGTCTCAGCTACGACACGCCGCTGCTCGCTACGCAGCCTTCGTGGCTGCGGGCCGTGTTCGGCGGCTGGAACGTTTCGGGCGTCGCGCTGCGCAAATCGGGCACGCCGTTCCACGTCATCTCGGGCTCGGATTCTCCCGGCAACGGCAACGTCGACGGCGCCACCGAAGACCGTCCCAACATTCTCGACCCCACCATCCTGGGCCGGGCGATCGATCATCCCGACACCTCGACCGAAATGCTTCCCGTGAACGCCTTTGCCTTTATCACGCCCGAAGAGCAAACCGGCAACCTCGGCCGCAACACCTTTCGCAAAGACGGCATCTGGAACGTCAACGCCAGCCTGGCGCGAAACTGGCCGCTGGGCGGAGACCGCAGCTTGATGCTGCGGGCCGAATCGATCAACCTGCTCAACACCCCGCAATTCGCCGAGCCCGGCCTCGAGCTCACCTCACCCAACTTCGGCCAGATCACCAACACCTTGAACGACGGCCGAACCTTCCGCTTCCGATTGCAGTTTGGGTTCTGAGCCGCCACAAGAACTCCGTTCGCGGCATCAGGCCTGGCGGCTTTTTGACAGACTATGCGGCGTTTTGACAGACTATAACGCAATAAACTATACTCGATAGCGGTATAGATTGCGATGCCCAAAGACCAGGCCGATCCGGATTCCTTGCTGCCGCTGCCAACCGCCGTGTTTCACATCCTTGTCGCGCTGGCCGATGGCGACCGCCATGGCTACTCGATCATGCAGGATGTCGCGGCTCGAACCAACGGCAAGGTCCACCTGAGCGCCGGCACGTTGTACAGCTCGATTCGCCGCATGCTCGAGCAGGGCCTGGTGGAGGAGCTGAGGGATAGCCCCGACCCGGAGAGCCAGGACGAGCGCCGCCGCTACTATCGCTTGACACGATTCGGCCGCCGCGTGGCTGCCGCCGACGCCAAGCGTTTGAGCGATCTGCTGAGTCAGGCCCGGGCGACAGGTTTGATTCCCAAAAAGTTGTAGCCCCATGCTGCCCATTGGCTTCTACCGCGCGCTGCTGTGGTGTTACCCGGCGCCGTTCCGCCGCGAGTATGGCGCGGAAATGTCGTGCGCCTTCGCCGAGCAGGTGCGCGGCGGCGCGGGGCCTGGTGGGCCGAGGCGTCGATCTGGTTTCGCGCTCTCGCTGATCTCCTCTACATCGCGCCCAAGGAGCATCTTCACGTGCTGAGACAAGATTTGCGCTACGCCATGCGCACCCTGGCGTCGAACCCTGGTTTTACCGCGGTCGCCGCGCTATCGCTGGCGCTGGGCATCGGAGCGAACACGGCGATCTTCAGTCTGCTGAACAGCATTCTGTTGAGCGCCCTGCCGGTGGACAACCCCCAGCAGCTCGTCATGTTGACCGACCCCGACTCGAGCGGCGTTTTCGTCGGATCGCAGAACGGCGAACGCAGCCTGTTGACCTTCGCGGAGTTCGAGCAGCTCAGGGACCAGTCCACGGCATTCTCCGGTCTCATGGCCTCGCAGAGCAGCCTCGATCGCACCCAGGCGCGCGTCGATGGAGGAGAACCTGAAGAGCTTCGCACGCGCATGGTATCGGCTGAATACTTTCGTACGCTGGGCGTGCCCGCGCTGCTGGGGCGAGTCTTCGAGGACCAGGACGGTCATGAAGGCAACGCGCCTTACGCAGTGATCAGCTACGACTACTGGCAGCGCCGTTTCGGCCGGCGGGCCGGCATTCTCGGTGTGCCGTTGGCGATGCGCGGCGGAATTTTCTCGATTATCGGCGTCACGCCGCCGTCGTTCTTTGGCGAAACGGTTGGCGAGCAGCCAGACGTCTGGCTGCCGTTGAGCATGCAAGCCGCCGTGCTGCCGGGCCGGGACTGGCTGCATGACAATCCCAGCAATGTCGAAAAAGTGATGTGGCTGCACGTTTTCGGCCGCCTCAAACCGGAAGCGCCAGTCGAACAAGCCGAGGCCGCAAGCAATGTGATCTTTCAACAAGGGCTGTCTGATTACTACGGCTCCGCGCTGGCGCCCGAAGTCCAGAAGCGCTTTCTCGATCAGCGGCTGAAGCTGCGCCCGGCCGCGACCGGCGCCTCGCGGCTTCGCGGCCAATTTTCCGAGCCGCTCTTCATGCTCTTGGCCGCATCGGGCGTCGTGCTGCTGATCGCCTGCGCGAACCTTGGCAATCTGCTGCTGGCGCGCACCACGGCGAGAAGCCGCGAGATCTCCGTGCGCCTGGCGCTGGGAGCCAGCCGCGGCCGCCTCGTCCGCCAGCTTCTCACCGAGGGTGGCGTTCTGGCGCTGCTGGGAGGCGTCGCCGGTCTGGCCGCGGCCTACCTGCTGCGAGCGGGCCTGCTGCGCTTGGTTTCAGAATCAATTGCGCTGCCAGCCGCGCCGGATGCCCGAGTGCTGGCGTTTGTGTTCGCGCTAACGCTGGCGGCCGGGCTCATTCTCGGGATATTTCCCGCGTTGCGAACAACCAAGGTCGACGCCGCCGCCGGTCTGAAGGAACAAGGACGCGGCTTGACCGGCTCCGTTGCGTGGCTGCGCCTCGGTAAGTTCATCGTCATCGGCCAACTCGCCCTCTCGCTGCCGCTGCTCGTGGGCGCCTGTCTGCTTGTACAGACGCTCTACAATTTGCAGCGCGTCGATCTCGGTTATGCGAAAGAGCGGCTGCTGCTGGTCGAAGTGGAAGCGCAAGCCGCCGGATACGACGAGCTCCGCCGGCCGGCGCTGTTCGAGCGGCTGCTCGAACGGATTCGCGCCGTGCCGGGCGTACGCGCCGCGACCTATTCCGAGAATGGCCTTTTCGTCGGCACCGACTCTGGTGATCAAGTCATCGTGGAGGGCTACACGTCCAAGGGCGATAACGATCGCGGCTCGCGCTACGACCACGTCGGACCCGACTATTTTTCGACCTTGGGCATTGCCGTTTTACAGGGCCGCGAGATCACCGCGGAAGACCAGCCTTCCAGCAACAGGGTGTGCGTCATCAATGAAGCCTTCGCGAAGCTGTTCTTCGAAGGCCGCCAGCCGCTCGGAATGCACGTCACGCAGGTTTACGGCAATCAACGCAACACGTATCAGATCGTGGGTGTGGTGCGAGACGCCCGCGCCAACAGGATACGCGGCGATATCGAGCACCGCTTCTACGTGCCGGTGACGCAGCCGGTGAATACGCCGGACACGGCGAGATTCGCGATCCGCGCCGCCGCGGAAAACTCCAGCTTGATCGAGGGCGTCCGGCGGGCCATTCTGGAAATCGACCCGAATCTGCCGCTGGCCTCCGCGCGCCCGCTCGAGGATCTTCTGAATGACCGCATGGTGCAGGACCGTCTTCTGGCGCGCCTGTCGATCGCCTTTGGGGTCGTGGCGCTGCTGCTCGCGGCGGTTGGCCTCTACGGCATCCTCTCGTACGGAGTCGCCAGGAGGACCAATGAAATCGGCATCCGCAAAGCGCTAGGCGCGCAGCACAGCGCCGTGATATCGATGATCCTGCGCGAGACCGCGCTGCTGCTGGCAGTGGGGCTGGCCGCGGGAGTCGCCTTGTCCGCAATGGGAATGCGCCTGATCACGAGCCGCCTCTACGGTCTGGCGCCGACGGATCCTATAGCGTTTGCCGTTGGAGCCGCCGTGCTGGCCGGAGTCGGGATCGTAGCGGCGTGGCTGCCGGCCTACCGCGCCTCACGCGTCGATCCGCTGGTCGCGTTGAGGCACGAATAATATCGCAGAGACTATGCAGGGTGCGGAATCTCGGGAAGGAGGTACTGCATCCCCGCCAGAGCTGCGCGCCACGAACCCAGGCGGCGCGGCGTGAGCTCACTCCTTCCGAAGCGTCTCCGCCGGATTCAACCGCGCTACCCTCAACGCCGGCAAAAAACTCGCCAGGCTCACAATCAACATCAAACAAACCGCAACCGCGCCGAAAATCCAGGGGTCGTCCATACTGACACCCCAAACCAGGCTCGCGATCACCGAAGCGCTCATCCAGGCGCCAGCGCCGCCAACGAATACCCCCGCCAGCCCCAGACCCAACCCCGGCAAAGCGACCGAGCGCACCGCCTGCGATCCGGTCGCGCCGAGGGCCAACCGGATTCCCATTTCGCGCGTGCGCTCGACCACCGTGTTCGCGATCAAACCATAGAGCCCGACCGCGGCAAGCACCAAAGCGAGCCCCGCCAGCGTCCCCAATAAGACCACGCGAAAACGCTGCCCCGCCAGCACTCCGCCCCGAACCTCATCCATCGTGCGAAATCCCGCAAACGGCAGTTGCGGATCAACCGCGGCAACCGAGTTCTGGATATGCCCGATGAGCCCTTGCTGTGGCCCCGTGGTGCGCACAATCCAACTGGGCTGAAACCAAGTATGAACCAGCGGCATGAAACCTTCGCTGGTCTGGGCTACCGGCATATAGACGGACGGCAGTTCCCGCAGCAGCGGGCCTTGGGCCCCCGCGTTCATCTGTTGCACGTCGCCGACAACACCCACGACCTGGCGCTCCAAACCGCTAATCTTGAGAAACGCGCCAACAGGCTCATCGCCGTCCATATACCACTCGACGAACGCCTCATTGACCAGCACAACTTTGGTTGCATCGGCGGTGTCCGTCTCGCGAAGCAAGCGGCCCTGTACCAACGGGATTCGCAGCGCTCTGAAGTAATCCGGCGTGACGTAAGCCATGTTCGTGATCGGAGTCCGGCCTTCCTCGCGCACACCGGGACGCTCGAAGGGCAGGTTAAACCCGAACTGGAAGGGCAGGCTCAGTCCCACGGCCGCCGATTCCACGCCGGGAAGCTCGCGAATGCGGTCCAGGCTTTCGTTGAATAGCCGCGCAACGCTCGAAGTCGTCTTATACCGCGCGTCCTGCAAAGGGACTTGCGCCGTCATCACGTTCGTCGAATCAAACCCCGGATCCAAGCCCTGCAAGCGGGCGTAGCTGCGAATGAGCGCACCCGCATTGACCAGCAGAACCATGACCAGCGCGACTTCACCCGCGACCATCGCGCGGCGCATCCAGCGACGCCGCCCGCCGGCAACGGAGCGGCTGGCGCTCTCGGTCAAGCCGGACCGCACATCCAGGCGGCAAGCCTGAATCGCCGGCGCGAGTCCGAACAGCACCGCCGCCGACAATGCCGTGAGGAGAGTCACCCCGAGCACCCGCCCGTCAATCGCCAAAGGCTGCCACATACCAAACTGGCCGGCGCCTAGAATTTCGAGCGCGCGTAGCCCTGCGTATCCGAGAACCACGCCGGCAACGCCTCCCAGCAGCCCCAGTACGATGGCTTCCGTCAGCAGTTGCCGCAACACCGCTCCCCGGCCACCGCCCAGCGCCATGCGCGTGGCGATTTCATGCTGCCGTTCGCCGACTCGAGCGAGCAGCAGCCCGGCTATGTTGACACAGCCAATCAGAAGCACCGCGCCCACCGCACCCCATAGCAGCAACAGCGTGTCGCGGATGCCTCGCGTCAGGCTTTCCTGCAACGGGAGGATCGCGAAATAGGCTTCAACTCCGTCAGGCTTGTCGTCTTGGAGGAGGCCCGCGCCCACCGCGCGAATCTGAGCCTGCGCTTCGGGCCAACTGGTTTCTTGCGGAAGACGAACCGTGATTTCGTAGTTCGTGCCGCTGCCTTCTCCAGTTCGCGAGGGTCGCAACGGAGTCCAAACGTCCGCCGGAACAGTCGACTGAAATCCGGGCGGAGCGACTCCAACGACGGTGAACGGCTCGCCCCGCAACAGGATCGATTCCCCGATAGCCTCGGTCTCTTCGCCGAACAGCCGTTTCCAAAGCGGATAGCTCAGCACCGTGACCGCAGCGCCTCCGGGGACATCCTCCTGCGCCGTAAACTCACGCCCGCGCAGCAGACTCACGCCAAGCACGCGAAAGAACCCCGCGCCAACACGCTGTTGCGAGACGTATTCGACCTGATCGCCGCTCACCAGGCTGACGCCTTGCCGCCAATTGTTATGGACGACGGTGTCGATGCTCGTCACTCCGTCCCGGATTCCTTCCCAAGTCGCTCCGGTGTGGGCATTTTGCATGCCCCCTCCCCCGGCCGTGCGAACTTGCACCACCAAACTCCCCAGCCGATCCGGCTCCGGATAGGGCAGCGGCCGCAGCAATACAGTATCGACCACGCTATAGATGGCGGTGTTGGCGCCGATGCAAAGCGCCAAGGTCACGATCGCCGTGACCGCGAACACCGGGCTCCTGCGCAAAGTCCGAAGCGCGAAGCGAACGTTGCGCGCAAGCTCATCGGACCAGCGCAAGCCCCGCGACTGCCGGCACTCCTCGCGAACGCGCTCCACCCCGCCGAACTCCAGCCGCGCCCGCCGTTCGGCCTCCCCACGCGGCACGCCCGACCGCACCAGATCTTCGGTGTACGCCTCCATATGGAAACGCAACTCCGAAGACATCTCCCGCTCAAAACGCCGACGCCCGAAAAACGACCTCAGAAAATCACCAAGCCGGAAAAACATGGCAATCAAATCTCCTCCGGCAGAGCCCGAAGCACATGCCCCACCGCCGCCGAAAGCCGCTCCCACTCCGCCGTTTCCTTCGCCAGCCGCCGAACTCCGGCCCGAGTCAGCCGATAGAACTTGGCCCGCCGGTTGTTCTCCGACACACCCCAGGAAGACTGAATCAACCCTTGGTGTTCAAGCCGGTAAAGCGCCGGGTAAAGCGAGCCCTGCTCGATCTGCAACAGATCCTTCGAGATCTGCTGAATCCGAAGCAGAACCCCATAGCCATGCAAAGGCCCCAGAGAAACGGCCTTGAGGATCAGCATGTCCAAGGTGCCGGGAAGCAATTCAGGAGGCATCAGATCTACTCTCCTAGATAGACTAGGAATACAATAAAACGTGAGCAGGGTTCCGTGTCAAGCAAGTTTTTGAGATTGCGGCGCAAGGCCGAGCTTCGAAACGTGGGCAGGCACGCCATTCGAGACGTGGGGCAGGCATGTTGCCTGCCTCATGCTCCCTGAATGGAAGGCAGGCGCAGGAGCCCTAGGTCAGGCGTGCTATGAATCAAAGGAGGGGGTTACAGAACGGGTTCGGGTTCCGCAGCTCGGGAAGCCGCACAAAGAAAACATAAATTCGACCAAACGAACCCAATTATGTCGTTTATTTTCAACAAACGTTACATTTCGACGGCGGCAAAACCTGCGCCTCACGTGATATGCGCGCCCTGCGTTTCGACGTAAACGGCGTAGAGCGACTGGCTGCCGGCCATGAACAAGCGGTTGCGCTTGCGGCCGCCGAAGCAGAGATTGGCGCACATCTCGGGCAGCTTGATCAAACCGATGCGCTTGCCGTCGGGCGCGAAGATATGTACGCCGTCATAGCCCGCGCCGACCCAGCCAGCGCCGACCCAGACATTGCCGTCCACATCGGCGCGAATACCGTCGGCGAGGCCCGCGCCCAGTCCGGCCATTTCCATGGAAACGAACTGCCGGCCGTTGCTGAGTTTCTTTTCGCCCGCGACGTCCCATACTTTGATGATCTTGGGCGCCTCCGGGTAATGCGTCGCGCCGGTGTCGGCGACGTAGAGCATTTTGTAGTCGGGTGAGAAGCACAGGCCGTTGGGCTTGAAAATTTCGTCGGTGACAAGCTGGATCTCGCCGCTTTTGCCGTCCACGCGATAAACGGCTTCCTTGATTTCGAGCGGCCCCTTGTTGCCTTCGTAGTGCATCAGGCTGCCATAGCCGGGGTCGGTGAACCAGATGTCTCCGTTGGGGTGTACGACGGCGTCGTTGGGGGCATTGAGCCGCTTACCCTGCCACTTGTCGGCGATGACGGAGATCGATCCATCGTGCTCGTAACGGGCGACGCGGCGGTTACCGTGTTCGCAGGAAAGCTGCCGCCCTTGGTAGTCGAAGGTGTTGCCGTTACTGTTGCCGGCGGGCTGGCGAAATACGCTGACGTGGCCGTCGTCTTCGATCCAGCGCAACTGGCGGTCGTTGGGAATATCGCTCCAGACCAGGTAGCGGCCGACGCCGTTCCAAGCCGTGCCCTCGGCCCACAGCGTGCCGGTATAGAGCCGCTGAATCGGCGTGTTGCCCAGCTTGTATTTGGCAAAGCGCGGGTCGATCACGATAATGTCGGGGTCGGGATAGCGCGTCGGGTTGTTGCCGCTCCAGTCGCGCTGCTGGGCCCGGCCCGAGGCGGCTGCAAGCCCCGCGCCGGCGGCGGCGGCCAAAAACGAACGGCGGTTGAGGGACGGTTTGGTCCCGTTGGGATGAGACGGCATCGATCACTCCTCAGAGAAGCAATGGACTGGAGAGTATACAACAAACTTAGGTTGCAACCCAGACTCCTGTTTGGCTTTCACGTTACGATGTGTTCCGATCACAAGGACAGCAGGCTCGAGCCAGGCGGAAGAAGCCCGATGATTGAGCCACACGGCAAACAGTGAATTGGAAGCCATGCCAGCTTGGTGGACATACGTTCGACCTTGGCCACTTGCATCCGCGAACGGTAACCTATGTGCAGCCCGCGCGCCGTGACAAACCGGAGCGAGTCTATTCGGTCAACGTGAACTATTCGCTGCATTGCTTCACGCGAAGTTTGGTGGATGGCGAGGTCGCCGATCCCACCAAATACTACAGTGATGACCGTGAAACCCGCATCTTTGATGAGCGGCGCTACGAACTTTCACTCAGGCTACCGAGCATCATAGACGACTTGATGTCGTTCAAATGCTTCCACACCGGCCGTGGGAATTTCTTCACGGTGCGGATCCTTGACGAGCAAGGCAGCAGGGTTGAATACGAGATATATTTCACCGCTTCACGCTCGTCGAATAGGGGTATCGTTAACCTTTTTGTTCAGAGTGCGTACGTCCGTGACCAAGCCCACCAGAATCGGCCAAGGCGGCGGCCCGCCATACGGTTCGACATTATCCTTCACAACGTATTGAACAACCGCGAAATCAGAGAGCCGCGCTAAACAACTACCGGCTAAAGCCGGTAGGTTGATTTACGACTGAAAGGCGGTGGGATTAGACCTGGCGGACTGAGCTAAACATGGAAGAGGCCCCCGAAAATTCGGAGGCCTCTTGAAAATCCAACCTAATCGGACCTCTTGGTTATCCCTGCACTTGGGCGGGGACCCTTGCGGGTGGGGTCAGCGCGCACAGCCAAAGGCCGCTCCGTTTATACGCTGACACTACCATGATAACCCGCTCAGGCCGGGAGCGCAAGGATGATGTTTTCTCGGGTCGACCTTGTCAGCCCGCCATCTTCCCTCGACAACCATCTTAGAATCAACACATTTGAGGGCATGGCTCGACAGGAGCTTCCCAGGGCGCCCATGCCGTAGACGCGTCCTCGTCGATCCCTACCCGCCGAAATCGTCGAAGGCGATGTTTTCGGGCTCGACTCCGAGGCCGTCGAGCGTTTTGAAGCAGGCCGTCATCATCGGCGGCGGCCCGCACATGTAGTACTCGATATCTTCGGGCGCCGGATGGTCTTTGAGGTAGTTTTCGTAGAGCACCTGGTGGATGAAGCCGGTGTAGCCGGTCCAGTTGTCTTCGGGCAGCGGCTCCGAGAGCGCCAGGTACCATTTGAAGTTGGGGTTCTCGGCTTGAATCTCGTTAAAGTCGTTGACGTAGAAAGCCTCGCGCAGGCTGCGGGCGCCGTACCAGAACGAGACTTTCCGCTTGCTGCTCAAGCGGCGGAACTGATCGAAAATGTGCGAGCGCATCGGCGCCATGCCCGCGCCGCCGCCGATGAACACCATCTCGTTGTCGGTGTCTTTCGCGAAAAACTCGCCGAACGGGCCGGCGATCTCGACCTCGTCGCCTGGCTTGAGGCCAAAGATGTAAGACGACATCTTGCCCGGCGGAGTCCCCTTGGGCGCGCGCGGCGGTGGCGTCGCGACGCGCACGTTCAGCATGATGATGCCTTCTTCCTCGGGGTAGTTCGCCATCGAATAGGCGCGCTGGACGGGCTCGTCAACCTTGGAGACGATATCCCAGAGTTTAAACTTGTCCCAGTCTTCGCGGAACTTCTCGGCGACCTGGAAGTCTTTGTAGGAAACCGTATGCGGCGGCGCGGCGATTTGAATGTAGCCGCCGGCGCGGAACGGCACGGCTTCGCCGGGCGGCAACTCGAGCACCAGCTCTTTGATAAACGTCGCGACGTTGTTGTTGGAGCGCACCTTGCACATCCAGCGCCGCACTTCGAACACTTCGGCCGGCAGGCGAATCTTCATGTCCTGCTTGACCTTGACCTGGCAGGAAAGCCGGCAGCCCTCGCGCGCCTCGCCGCGCGTGATGTGGCTGGTCTCGGTCGGCAGCATCGCGCCGCCGCCCTCCATCACATCGACCTTGCAGACGCCGCAACTGCCCTTGCCGCCGCAAGCCGAGGGCACGAAGATTTTCTGTTCGGCCAGCGCGCCAAGCAGAGTCCCGCCCGTGGGGACGAGAATCGGCTTGCCGGCGTCGTCATTAACAATGATGCTGACCTCGCCACCGGCCACCAGCCGTTTTTTGGCGAACATCAGCACCATCACCAACGAGAGGATCACGAAGGTGAACATGAAGACGCCGAGTGCTACCGTTTCCATTTCCCGAGTGTTCCTTATTCGATTCGCTAACCGGAAATTTGCTAACCCGAAAGCTCACTAACCCGAAAGTTCGCTAGCCCCCAAGTTCGCCAGCCCGAAGTTCGCTAGCCCGAAGTTCTCCGACCGAGGTCCGTTCTCGCGCCGCGCTCTCAGCCCCGCAGGGGCGGCATGCCAGTAGCCCGGGGCGCAAGCCCCGGGTTCGGGAGCGCCTT
>JBBDWJ010000246.1:0-17265 GCA_040902925.1 Bryobacterales bacterium
AACCGCCACAAAAAAACAACCCAGATCGTCACCCACATCTATGTCGCGCACCCGCCGGTCGCGCCGCACTTCCCTTCTCTGCTAAACAATGTATAGTGCCGTTGTTTGCCGGCGGCGCTTCCCGGATGTCCACCACCACAACTGCCCAGCAAACCGCGCGCGGCGCTGTCGAGGAACAGATACTCGGCATCGTGCGAGAGCTGCTCACCGAGCTCGGTGCTCACGAAACCGCGCGGCAGGTGCGCCCGGCGTCCTCGCTCGAACGAGAGCTTGGACTTGGCAGCCTCGAGCGCGTCGAACTGCTGGTTCGCGTCGAGAGCCGTTTTCACCGCCGGCTTCCCGATGACTTCGCACAACGGGCGGAAACGGTGTCCGACTGGATCACGGCGATCGAGGGCGGGACGGTGTCCACGGCGGCGCGATACCCGATCCACCAGCCCGGCGACGCACCGCCGCCGCCGGAAAGCGCGCTGAGTTTCACCGGCATCCTGCAAGGCCGAGCGCAGGCACACCCGGAGCGGGTACAGATTCATCTGTTGGAAGAACACGGCGGCCAGCAGATCAGCTACGGAAAGCTGATCGAGCGCGCTTCCCTCGTGGCAGCGGGCCTGAGGGCCGCTGGGCTGAAACGCAACGAGACGGTGGCGATCATGCTGCCGACCGGAGCGGATTTCTTCTATGCGTTTTTCGGCGTCATGCTGGCCGGCGGAATCGCTGTGCCAATCTATCCACCGGCGCGCGCCAATCAGATCGAGGAATATGTCAACCGCCAGGTGTTGATTCTGCAAAACGCGGAAGTGCGGTTTCTGATCTCGTTCGACCAGGTGCGGGCCGCGGCGCGGATCATGCGGTTGAAGCTGCCGAGCCTGATTGGCGTCACAACGGTGGCGGCGCTGAGCGAGCGAGGCCGCACGGCGGCCATCCCCAACGAAACTCCCGTCGATACATTCTTTATCCAATACACCTCGGGCAGCACCGGCAACCCAAAAGGCGTGGTGCTGAGCCACTCGAACGTGCTCGCGAACGTACGCGGCATCGGCCGGGCCGTGCAGGCGCGCCCGGATGACGCCGTAGTCAGTTGGCTGCCGCTCTATCACGACATGGGACTGATCGGCTCGTGGCTTTTCAGCGTCTACCACGGCTTTCCGATTACCGTCATGTCGCCGCTGGCGTTTCTGTCGCGGCCCGAGCGCTGGCTGTGGGCGTTGAGCGACTCCGGTGGAACGCTCTGCCCGGCGCCGAATTTTTCCTACGAGTTGTGTGCTCGAAAAATTCCAGACGAAGCTTTGGAAGGCGTCGATTTGAGCCGCTGGCGTATCGCGATCAACGCCGGCGAGCCTGTTTTGCCCGGCACGCTGGAGCGATTCGCTGAACGCTTCCGGCCGTACGGATTCCGTCCCGAAGCCTACGTGCCCTGCTACGGTTTGGCCGAATCGTCGGTGGCTCTAACCTTTCCAGCGATCGATCGCAGGCCCGTCATCGACACGATCCGCCGCGATGTTTTCGAGATGGAAGGCCGCGCTGTAACCGCCGGGAATTTCGATGGACCCGTGCTGCGATTCGTGGCCAACGGCGAGGCCCTGCCAGGCCACGAAGTGCGCCTCGTCGACGACCAGGAACACGATGTGGACGATCGCGTCCAAGGGCGCCTGCTGTTCCGCGGACCTTCCAAGACCAGCGGCTATTTTCGAAATCCGGAAGCGACCGCGGCAGTCGTCAACGCGGATGGCTGGATGGACTCCGGCGACCTGGCCTATCGCGCCGGCGGCGAAATCTACATCACCGGCCGCCTGAAAGACTGCATCATCAAAGCCGGCCACAACATCATTCCGCAGGAAGTCGAGATGGCCGCCGCGGAAGTGCCGGGAGTGCGGCGCGGCTGCGTAGCGGCGTTTGGCAGTGTTGATCCCGCCAGCGGTACCGAACGATTGATCGTTGTGGCCGAGACGCGCGCCGCCGGCAAGGCGGAGCTCGAGCGTATTCGCGCCGCCGTGGTCGAGGCCGTGAACGCGAAGTGCGGACTACCTCCGGATCATATCGAGCTTGTACCGCCGCACACGGTTCCCAAAACCTCGAGCGGCAAGATTCGGCGCAACGAAACGCGCTCGATGTACGAGGGAGGCACGCTGCTGCGCCGGGCAGGGTCTCCGGCGGCTCAAGTTCTGCGCCTCTGGTTGGGAAATATCGGCCCGTGGCTGCGGCTGTCGCTGCGTGGCTTGATCGAGGCGGTGGATCGCGGTATCCGCGCCGGCTGGCTGTGGGCGCTGGCGATTGTCGCCGGCTTACTGCTGCGCGCCGTGCCGAGCCGCACAACCATGGCGCGCGGCGTGGCGGCGGTTGGAGCGATAATACTCGGCTTGAAAGGCGATCGAATTCAGGTCCGCGGTGCACTCGATACGACCAGGCCTGCCGTGTTGATGATCAACCGCTCCAGCTCCGTTGACCTTCCGGCACTCGCCGCGGCTCTGCCCGTCGCGTTGTTTTCCGCGGACCATCGCGCCGTTGCGACTCTTCCAGCGCCGCTTCAATTTCTCTTTGCACCGCTAGTCGTCCCCGCCGTGGATTCGGAAGCGAATCCGCCCGGCGGTACGCTGCGTCAGCGTATCGAAAGCGCTTTGCGCAACGGCGAAACCGTCGTGGTGTTCGCCGATGTACCGATCGGCACGCCTCCGGCCCGCAGCCGGTTTCGGCTTGAGGCAATCGAGGCCGCCCGCGAGACCGGCGCGCCCGTCTATCCTGTCTATCTGAACTGTGCGCGGGTTTCACCCGGCGCGCAAGGTGGGAGTCGCCCGCTGACCGTCACGATTGGGACGGCGATTCACCCCGAGGGGAACGACCCGCGCCGATTGGTGGCGTTGCGCGAAGAGATCCGAAACGCCATTGCCCAACAAGAAGTCGCCGCCAACGTGTAAGCTTTTCTTTTCATGATCGACACCACCGTTGCCTTAAAGATGCTGGTCTGTTTTCTGGCCGGCTCGATCCCTTTCGCTGTGCTAGCGATGTTGGGCTCGGGAATCGATATCCGCACGGTCGGCTCGGGCAACCCAGGGTTCAACAACGTTCTGCGCGTGAGCAAGCCGCGCGCGATCCTAACGCTGATCGGCGACATGGGGAAGGGTTTTTTGCCGGTGTGGTTGCTGACCCAGCCGGGCGACCCCTCGGGCTACGCCTGGTTGTTCGGATTCGCGACCGTCTTCGGCCACTGCTACTCGCCCTGGCTCAGATTCAACGGCGGCAAAGGCATCGCGACCTCCGCGGGCGTTATGCTGGCGATCTTCCCGCGCTGGGCGGCCGTGGCGCTGCTGTTTTTCGTGCTCGTGCGCCTGACCGGAAGCCGCAGAAAATGGCCCGAAGCCGGCATGATCGCGTCAGTGGCGACGTGGGTGTTCTTCACGCTGCTGATGTTTCTGTATGGAGATTCGATGGCGGCCAGGAATGCCGCGCTGATGACTGTTTTTCTGGCGTGGCGCCACCAGCAAAATTTTAGGAATCTATTTGGATAAACGTGGCACAGGCAATCTTGCCTGTGTACCGCCAGGCCAGCCAACAACGCATGAGAAAGCGATCAGCGGGCCAAACCTGAACAGACAGGATTGTCTGTTCCACGCGCGCTCGACCAAGGCCACTCTTCAGGTAATTCGACCAAGCCCGCTTTCACCGGATTGAATTCGATATAAGAAACAATTCTTTCAAACTCCAAACCATCCCGAACCCAATGATCAAAAGACTCATCCTGCCAAAAAGGCTGTCCCCTTCGCCGGAGAATCCGATTGGCCTGGTTCGCGGTGATGCCTTTCAATCCGCGCATGATCCTTCGAACATCAATAGCGGGGGTAAGCAGCAAGTGGATATGGTTCGACATGACAACATAGGCATGCAACGCGTAGAATCCAAGCTTGAAGTGCCCATGTTCAATTGCGTCGGCCGCAATCCGGGCAATGCGAGGTTCCTTAAGCCAAGTGGGCCCAAGGGCGGCTTTGTCGAGCAGGCGATCCCACTCAACGAACAACCGTCCTGTGTTCTCCGGAGAGACCGGCTTTTCAGTTAACTTTTGAAAGGCCACAGACGCCGGCAGAGTGCCGTGCAGACGCCAAGTGACAAATAGTGGTCTGCCCTCAGGATGCCAGTGAGGGAGGTTCCTTCGGTAGAAGGAGACTGGGATATTGTTGGGCGCAGTGTAGCACAGGCAATCTTGCCTGTGCACATTATCCTGCCTGCGTAGGCCAGAAGTAAGCGTGAGCAGCGATCCGTACATGAGGACAGACAGGATTGTCTGTCCCACCGCCTTCTACGACTTCGACGGCACGCTCGTTTCGAGCAACGTCGTCACCCGCTACGCCTTTTTCGCCAAGAACCACCCTGCCAAGCTGCAAGCCGCATGGCGCTACGCCAAGGTCGTGGCGGGCGTGCCTGTGTGGCTGGGGCTGGATGCAATTTCGAGACGCCTGTTCAATGAAATTTTCTTCCGGCAGTATCGCGGCCTCGGTCGCGATTGGCTGATCGCACAATCCGAAAAGCTCTACGAGCACGAAATTCTGCCGAAGCTGTTCGCGGGAACACGGCAGTTGCTCGAAGCAGACCGCGCGCAGGGCCACCGGCTCGTGCTCGTCAGCGGCGGCTTCGATTTCGATCTCGCTCCGTTTGTGCGCGAGTTTGGGTTCGACGATCTGATCTCAAACCAACTCGAATTCGAAAACGGCGTCGCAACCGGCCGCGTCATCGAGCCCTTACTCGCCGAGCAAGAGAAAGTCAACGCCATCCGCCGATACTGCGCCGAGTATAATGTGGATGCGGCACGCGCCAAGGCCTACTCCGACAGCTTTTCCGATCTTCCGATGCTCGAAGTTGTCGGCTCGCCTGCGGCCGTGAACCCGGACCGCCGCTTGCGCCGCATTGCGATCGAACGCGGCTGGCCGGTTCTGAATCTGCGAGATAGAGAAGCCGTGCCGCTGGGGTAGCTTCTTTCGCTCGTCGATTGCGCGCATATTGCAGCGCGCAACGTAGTCCCTGATGGCGACACACACTCAACACGTTCCCGTTGCCTCTGATTTTGACTTGGGTGATCCCACGCCGAACGCGGTCGGGCGCAAAGCGCGCGTCTCGCACGAAGGCTGCGTCGTTCACCTCGAGCCAAACTCCGCCAACCGCCTGATGTGGTCAGGCGAAGACCTGCTCGACGTGAAGCTGCCCGCGGGAACTCGTGTCGTCTATCCGAAACCGACCATCCCCGGCATTCCCGACCGCGAAGCGGGCATCCGTTACGCGTTGGCGCATCCCGAGGAGATGGACCCGCTCGAGGCGCTGCTGCGTCCGGGTATGAAAGTCACCATCGCGATCGACGACATCTCGAAGCCGCTGCCCAAGATGTTCAAGCCCGACGTACGGCAGTCGATCCTCGAGATCGTGCTCGAACTGCTGACCGCCAAGGGCGTCACCGACGTACACCTCATCATCGCGACCGCGTTTCACCGCCGCATGGAGCCGTTCGAGATCCGCCACGCTGTCGGTAATCGCATTTTTGACGCCTATCACCCCGACCGCCTCTACAACCACGACGGCGAGGCGCCCGATGGCATGGTGGAGTTGGGCGTCACCGACCACGGCGAACACGCCCGCATCAACCGCCGGGCGGCCGAATCCGACCTGCTGATCTACGTCAACGTCTCGCTGGTGCCGATGGGCGGCGGAAACCAATCCGTGTCCGTCGGCCTGAGCGACTATGCCGTGCTGCAAGCGCATCACAACCCGCAAACCATCGCGGCTTGCGATTCGTATTTCGACTACAACGGCTCGGCGCTGGCGCGATCGACAGACCGGCTCAGTCGTGTCATCGAAAAGCACCTCAAGGTTTTCCACATCGACACGGTCACCAACAACGCCATGTTCGACCCGAAACTGGCGTTCTTCATGAAGAACGAGGACCGCTGGTCCGCGCTCGACCGCGCCTCGTTCAAGACCGCGCAGTGGGCCCTTAAGAAAATGCCGCGCGCAACGAAACGGAAGCTGCTGTTTGCCTTCCCTGCCCCTTACGGATTGACCGCGATTCACGCCGGCGCGACCGAGGCCTGCTACCGCAAGAACCTCGCCTATTCGTATTCGCAGTATTGCGTGCCAGTCGAAGGGCAGTCCGACGTCGTCGTCTTCGGCGTGCCGTTCATCTCGCCCTATAACGTCAATTCGATTCTGAATCCGCTGCTGGTGCGCGTGCTGGCGTTGGGATATTTCTTCAACATGTACCGCGGCATGCCCGTAGTCAAGAAAAACGGCGTGCTGATTCTGACGCACCCGCTCTACGACGAGTTTGACCCGCGCCATCACGCCGCCTACAACGAGTTCTTTCACCGCGTGCTGCCGGAATCGACCGACTCTTCCGTGCTGCAAAAATACGAAGCGGAGTTTGCCCACAATCCCGAGTACATCGAGATGTACCGTCACGGCTACGGCTACCACGGCGTGCATCCGTTCTACATGTGGTACTGGGGTGAGAACGGTCACCGCCACTGCGGCAAAGTAATTGTCGTCGGCGCCGAAGATAAGATGGCCGCCAAGGTCATGGGATGGGATTGCGCCGCGACGATGGACGAAGCCATCGAGATGGCGCAGTCGCACGTGGGACGCAAGCCAAGCATCACGCACGTCCACATCCCCCCCATCAACATGGTTGACGTCGCCGGGACGCGCGAGACCATCTAGATCCCATGAAAACAATTCTGGTCACCGGCTCAACCGGTTTCCTTGGCCGGCATCTCGTCGCGCAGCTCAAGGACCGCGAGCCCGAGGCGAGGTTGCGTCTGCTGTGCCGATCGGCCTGCAGCAATGACAGTGCGGTCGAAATCGTTCAAGGCGACATCGTTTCTCGGCAGGACGTATTGCGCGCCGCCGAGGGCGCCAGCGAGATCTACCATCTCGCCGGAATCGTTGACCGCGAGGCAAAAGACTACTGGCGGCAGTACACGACGCACGTCGAAGGCGTACGCAACGTTTGCGAGGCGATAAAGCTGCACAACGTCGGCAAAACCGTACACGTATCTTCCTCGGGAACCATCGCCGTCGGCCCCGACCCTATCCATCACGACGAAAACGCCGGCTTCAAGAACGACGTTGTCGCGGAGTGGCCCTACTACCTCAGCAAAATCTACTCGGAAAAGCTGGCGCTTCACTATGCCCGGCACGACGGATTGCCGCTGGTGGTGGTGAACCCGAGCCTGCTGCTCGGGCCCGGCGACGAGCGCCAGTCATCGACGGGCGATGTGGTGTTGTTCTTGGACGGCCAGATCCTGGTGATCCCGACCGGCGGGCTCAACCTGCTCGATGCGCGTGACGCCGCGGCCGGCTTGATCGCCGCGATGGAGCGCGGCCGGCCCGGCGAGCGCTACCTTCTGGGCGGCGCCAATCTTAGTTTCCACGAGTGGATTCGCATGGTCTCGAAGGTTTCCGGCGTGCCGGCGCCGAAGATGATGGTGCCGCCGGCGCTGTCGCTGCTCGGCGCGCGTGTGATGCGCAAGGTCTATCCCTTGGCGGGCAAACAGTTCAAGCTTGACGACGCCTCCGTCAAGATGTCGTCGCTGTTTTGGTATTGCGATACAAGCAAAGCGCGGCGCGAGCTTGGCTTCACGACGCGCGATGCGCTCGTGACGATTCGCGATACAGTCGAGGATCTGCAGAAACGCAAGCAGGCTGCCGCCTGATCCGGCACGCAAAAGGGCGGGAGCCACACTCGTTGTGTGAGCCCCCACGTTGGCCGTTTCCTATTCGCCGTCTATGGCCTTACCGAAAAAATCGCTCGCGATCGTGAACCCGACGGCGGCAGGGGGCCGGGTGGCGAAACGCTGGTCGAAGATCGACCATCTGTTGCGCAAGAGACTAAGCTTCGTCGATACGCGTTTCACGCAACGCCGGGGCCACGCGACCGATCTCACCCAACAGGCGCTGCGCGAAGGCTACGACCTCGTCATTGCGGTCGGCGGTGACGGCACCGTCAACGAAATCGTCAATGGTTTTTTTCGCGACGGACGGCTCGTGAATCCGGGCGCGCGCCTCGGATTCATCCCGATCGGCACCGGCGGCGACTTTCGGCGCACTCTGCAGGTACCGCTTGATGCGGAGCAAGCCGTCGAGGTCATCGCACAGGATCAACCCCTCGAAATCGACGTTGGGCGCGCACGGTTTACCGGTTACGACGGCGCGCCAGTCGAGCGCTATTTCGTCAACGTCCTCGGCCTCGGAATGGGTGGCGACGTATCGGTGCGCGCCAAAAGCTTCCCGCGATGGTTCGGAGGGAAAACCGCGTTTCTAGGCGCGACGTTGCTGGTGTTCCTCAACTACAGAGGCAAGCGCGTGCGGCTGACGCTCGACGGCGCGGAGCATCCCGACGAGTTCGTCATCACCAACATCGCCATCGGCAACGGGCGCTATCAAGGCGGCGGAATGCACCCCTGCCCGCGGGCCGTACTCAACGACGGACTGCTCGAAGTCACCACCATCGACCGCCTCAGCATGTTCGAGCTGTTGCGCGATCTGCCCGTGCTTTACTCCGACGACGTCTACAAACATCCCAAGGTGCGCCACTTTCGAGCGCAGCGGATTCGTGCCGCATCCGCCGATATCACGCGCATCGAAGTCGACGGCGAAGCGCTCGGGACTCTGCCGCTTGAGATCGAGGTGCTGCCCAAGCAGTTGAATATCCTTGTACCGGCTGACAGTCCTTTGAGATCCGGGTAGCCGCCGCCAGACGGCAGCTATAATGACAAGCTCATCACCCCATGAACAAGACGACCCTGATCGCTATTCTCTTCAGCCTGCTGGTCCTCGGCGTGCTCATCTATTCGACCCTGGACCTGCAGCAGTATTCCTGTGAAGTCTGCATCACCTATCAGGGTCAAACGAACTGCTCGACGGCGGCTGGAACATCTCAGGAAGAAGCGACGCGAACAGCGACCGATGTGGCCTGCGCCCCCATCAGTAACGGCATGACCGAAAGCATCCAGTGCAGCAATACGCCGCCCAACAGCGTCAGTTGCATACAGCGGTAGCGGCTGCGCGCCACAACATACCGGCTCAAACATACCCAGGTCAGTATGTCCACTTCGCATCATGGTGTCGACCGTTGCGTAGAATGCAGCCTGACTTGGCCAGCGCGCGAATACACGCGCGAATCAGGCAGCCCGCGGTTTCAGCCGCAGTCCACGCTCGCTTGAACGCCGCCGCGCCGAAACTGCTCGTGCAGCAGCCGGTACTTGCGTAAAAGCTCGAAAAGCACAACGCCGCCCGCCACAGCCACATTGAGCGACTGCTTGGAGCCGAGCATCGGAATCCGGACATTCACATCGCAAGCGCCGGCGACCGCGGCCGGAATGCCGTCCACTTCGCTGCCGAACACGACACAAACCGGAAACCGCGGCTGCCAGTCGTAAGGGTCCGCCGCATGCGCGGACGTCTCGATCGCCGCCAGCTCAAAACCCCGCCGCCGGAGTGTTTCCAGCAGCGGAGCGGCCTCGGCATGGTGCTCCCACGGAAGGCTATTCTCAGCGCCGAGCGCGGTTTTCAAAAGCCGTGGATGCGGAGGGTGCCCGGTGTATCCCGTCATATAGAGTTGGGAAATACCGGCGGCATCGCCAGTGCGAAAAAACGACCCCACGTTGTAAAGGCTGCGAACGCAATCGAGGACAACGCAAACCGGAATACGCTCGATGCCCTCATAAGCGCCCGACGATGTAACCGCGCGAAACGGAAACGCCTCCATGGTCAGAACATTCTAACGCGAAGAAGTCGGAGCCTCGCTGCGGGTAATCCAATGGCTTGGGAAGATGCAGGGCCGCAAGCGCGGATAAGCGTTAGCTCTAGAAGCAGTCCGTTTCCTTCAGCGGGGCTTGCAGTAGGCGGGGAGAGACGTTTCGATCGACAAACGAAATTGGGGAGGCCCAAGCCTCCCCAATCGTCATGCGTAGCTTCCGCTATGACTAGAGTCCGTGCGGCCTGTTGAGCTGCGTCAGCGTTTCGGGCTCCCGCCGCTTGAGCACCGGCCGGTCGCCATCCTCGTCGCCCTCGGCGGGCGTTCCCGGCTCGATCGTGCCTTCGCCATCACCAGGCTTGCGCCGCAGCGTGGGCCGGTTCGGATCTTCCGCGGGATCGCGCCGCCGGTTCTTGGACATCGCCAACCGATCCTTCACCTGGTCGAATTCGCTGGTGTTTACCGCGTACTGAGGCTTGCTGGGCAGAACCTCATTAATCGATTCCTGCACCAGCTTGATGCGATCTTTCGTCAGCGGGTGCGACCGGAAAATCTTGCCGATGCTGCTCGGTTTCTTTTTCTCCTGCGCCTTGAGCCGCTCGAAGAACTGCACCATCGCCGTCGGGTCGTACCCGGCCGCGTAGAGATACTGTATGCCCAGGAAATCCGCTTCTTTTTCGAAGCCGCGCGAAAACTTCAAGAACGTCAGTGGAATCGCCAGGCCGGCCGCCTGCCGGATGCCATAACCGGCCCAGCCGCCCAGGAAGATCAACGGAATGGTAGCCAGGTTGGTGACCTGCCCGCGAGTCGCTTGGCGCGTGCCGTGGCGGGCGGTGACGTGCGCAATCTCGTGCGCCATCACGCCGGCCAACTCCGCCTCGCTCTGCGCCAGATCCAAAATACCGGTGTTCACGAAGAAAAACCCGCCCGGCAGCGCAAAGGCATTGACCTCTTCGCTATCGATGACCTTGATCGTGAACGGCACCTTCGCATCGGAGTTGCGCACCAGGTTCTGCCCGATGCGGTTGACGTACTCCGAGATCACCGGATCATCGACAATCTTCGACGTCTTCTCGACCTCGTCGGCCATCTGCTTGCCGAGGGCGATTTCTTTTTCGATCGAATAGAAATTCAGGCCGCCGTCAACATCGCGTTCCCCGATCGCCTCGACGTCTTCTGTCGGCTTTTTTTTGTCGTCGGAATTCGCGAGGGTCGTCGCAGGTGAGGTCAGACTCACGACAAGCAAGAACGCGCCGCACCACTGTATCTTAGGCCGGTGTATCTTAGGCCGGCGTACCCCAGGCAGGCGTAACATAGGCAGCTCTCCTTCCACTGCACCGATAGACGTGGCCAGGCGGTGTTGGGATTCATGTTTCTGCCAACCAACGCAGCGATTTCCTCGTTTTGGGTCAATAGTTTACAAATCGTTAACACGGATGCCTGGTTGGGAGCTCCCCTGCCCGCAACCGCCCCCAAGGTACCGCGGCGTTACAATGAAACCAGAAGAGTGAAACCAGAAGAGCGAAACTACGATGGTTGAAGATGCAGAACGGTTGGAGGTGAGTATGGCCCACGCTCGTAATATTCATCACGAAACGCCTCGCTGGCTGCAAATGTGGCACCGATTCGAACTGACCGCCGGCGGCATCGGGATGTTGCTTCTCCTACTGCTGATCGCAGCGGTTGCCCTATACGGCCGCTGAAGTCACGGGAGAATTGCTCCTCGCGGTGAGGCTGGTGATCGTAGCGTCGTTGAAGACTGGACCGTTGGGCATTGAGCTTTGCGGAACAGAACCCTTGAACTTTCCGCAATCCTGCATCGCCTTGCGCTTCTCGACTCTTCCCGTTTCCCTTCCCGTCCCCCCGCCCAGCCACCACCGAACAAGCGGCGCGAGAATCAACGGCCGCCATTCGTAACCGCCTCCCACACGCCGGTTGACCGGCCCCGCATGCGGGCACGATGATAAAAGAATGGCTCGGCTCCTCCTGTGGCTGCTACTCGTGCCGGCGATACTGCCGGCATCGGGAGTCACCGGAACCGAAAAGATCGAGCAGATTCGCGCCACCAAGTTCGACCCCGAGCAGTGCTACCGCGTTCGCGACGTTTTTCTCGAGCGAGAAGACGCCAAGTTCTATTTCACAGACGGCCATCTGATTTTTGCCGAACCGATCGACGGACGCACGATCGCCGCGCTCTTCATCGCGTCTTCCCCCAACGACCAGGGCGAACTCCTGCTCATTCCCCCGACGGCGGGAGAGCGGCTGTCGGTCGCGCGGTTCACCTCGGCGCCGGTGCTGAACGAAAAGTTTCGTTCCGCGATGATGTTCTTCACCGACGACACGGCCAAGGTCCTTCGAAGCGCCATCGAATCCAGCCACGCTTCCGCGCCCGATGCCAAAGAGGGCCATGATCTGGCCCCCCGCTGGAACCCCGTGCTCCGCAATCTGCTCGAGAACACGGCGATGCGAATCCTGTTCGACATGATCTCGCGCCTGCCGCAGCAGCATGGCTTTTTCGCCGCCGTCCTGGGCGGCTCACGCCATGGCCGTATCGAAGTGGTCGTCGAGCCGAACGTCATCGTCGGCCAATCGGTCTGGCGCGACGACCGCCACTATTTCGAAACGTGGTGCAGCTTTCCGAGCCGCAGCATCCGTCAAGGAGAGCGAAAGCGGACCGTCATTCCAGGCCGCTTGGAGAACTACCACATCGAATCGACACTTTCCGCCGACCTCCTGCTCGACGTAGTGGCCAAAGCAACGTTTGTTCCAGAGTCGACCGAGCAGCGCGCTTTTGCGCTGGAGCTCTCCGAAGAACTCTACGTTAGCAAGCTGCTGCTCGACGGCCAGCCCGTGGAGTTCCTGCAACTCGAGCAGCCCGTCTCGAGCGCCATCCGGCGGCGGCAGAACCACATTGTGATGTTGGTTTTGCCCGAGCCCCCTGACCGCGAGCGCTACGAGATCGAGCTGCATTTTCAGGGCCGTGTCGTCAGCCAGGCGGATGAGGGCGTCTACTACGTTGGCAGCAGGGGCACCTGGTATCCGAAAGCCGGTTCCGGATTCACCAGTTTCGACATGACCTTCCACTACCCCGCGAATCTCGATCTGGTTGCGACGGGCGAGTTGGTCGAGACAACGGTCGAAGGGGCCCAGCGCACGTCGCGATTCAAAACCGCTTCGCCGATTCGCATTGCTGGTTTCAATCTGGGCCAGTACGTGCGCACCTCCAAGCAAGTGGGGGACTACACGGTGGAAGTCTGCGCGAATCGCGAAGTGGAGTCGCGCATCGAGCCGGCGGCGGCCCCCTCGATCGTCTTCGTGCAGCCCAGTCCCGTGCGGAACCGGCGCTTCGAAGCGAGCCCCGCCGCGACAGTGATCACGCCAACGCCTCCCGATCTGGTGCGGCCCTCCGATCGCATCGAGGAAGTCGCCGCTTCGAGCGCCCAAGACTTGCAGCGTCTGGTGGGTTGGTTCGGCGCGCCGGCCGCCCGGCAGATCGTGATCTCTCCGGTGCCCCGCAATCTCGGTCAAGGGTTCCCGGGCCTCGTCTATGCGGCGACGCTCAGCTACTTCCGGGCCAGCGATCCGCCTCTCAAAAATCTCGCGCCTTACCAGCAGACCTTCTACACGGAGCTCTTGCGCGCGCACGAGATGTCGCATCAATGGTGGGGCAACGTGGTCACCATCGAGGAGAGTTCTGATATCTGGATCATGGAGTCGCTGGCAACCTACACGGCGCTGATGCTGTTGGAAGAGCGCCGCGGTATCGCGGCCCGCGACCAAGTGCTCGCCGACTATCGCGCGCATCTGCTGGCCGTCAACGAAGATGGCGAAACGAGCGAGAGCGCGGGCGCCATCGTGCTCGGCTACCGGCTGCGTTCCTCGAAGTTCCCCAACGCGCCGGACGTCATCATGTACGAGAAGGGCGCCTGGATTCTGCACATGCTGCGCGGCATCATGGGCGACGAGACCTTCCGCGTCTTCCTGCGCGACATACTCGACCGCTACCGCTACACAGTCATCACAACCGACGAATTCCGCATCGAAGCCGCCCGCCACCTGCCGGCAGCATGGCCCGATCCAAAGCTCGAGATTTTCTTCGATCAGTGGATTTATGGAACCGGCATTCCGAAGTACAAACTCGAATACAGCACCAAGGGCAAGGCGCCCCGCATCGAGTTTCGGGCGCGGCTGACGCAACAGAACGTCCCTAACCATTTCACCGCGCTGGTGCCCGTGCGCATCGATACGCTGCCAGGCCGCTCGACGACCGAATACATCCGTAGCGACGGCGCTGTGACCGAGTTCAACCTGGTGCTGCGCAACCCGCCTTCCAGCGTCACGCTCGACCCGCATAAGAACGTGCTCGCGATCATTGAATAGAGCCGCGGACTGTCCACAGTTGGCCCGGGGAGATAGCTTGAGTTTCAACTACATTGTACTTACAATGTAGTTGGTGTCTGGTCCGCTCCGTTTCGCGTGGGACGAGCGAAAGAACGCGCAGAATCGGCGCAAGCACGGCATATCCTTCAAGGAGGCGCAGACCGTTTTCTTCGACGAGCAAGCTCTGCTGATTAGCGACCCGGACCATTCCGAGCAAGAGAATCGATTCCTCCTCCTCGGACTCAGTAGTGCTTTGCGGACGCTGCTCGTCTGCCATTGCTATCGACGCAATGACGAAGTTATCCGGATCATCTCCGCTCGCCGTGCCAACCGCGAGGAGCGCGAGCAGTACGAAACAGGGGGCAATCAATGAGAAAGAGCTACGATTTCTCGAAGGCAAAGCGCAATCCCTACGCCCGGCGCCTGAAAAAGCAGGTGACGATTCGGCTTGACGTCGATACGATTGACTATTTTCGCGTCCTGGCGGAAGAATCGGGTATTCCCTATCAAACCCTAATCAACCTGTACTTGCGGGAATGTGCGTCCACGGGAAGAAAGCTCTCAAACACCTGGCGCGCGGCGTAGCAGTCATCCAGTAGCGCAACCACATGCCCTATCGAGTCGCATCCACCTACAGCCCAAAAGGCGATCAAGCCGCCGCCATCGAGCAGCTCACGCGCGGCGTCGCCGACGGAGAACCGCATCAGGTTCTGCTCGGCGTCACCGGCTCCGGCAAAACGTTCACGATGGCGAAGGTCATCGAGCAGGTCGAGCGCCCGACCCTGGTGCTCGCTCACAACAAGACGCTCGCCGCCCAGCTCTATCACGAATTCAAAGGCTTCTTCCCCGAAAACGCCGTCGAATACTTCGTTAGTTACTACGACTACTACCAACCCGAAGCCTACATGCCGGCGTCGGATACCTATATCGAAAAAGAATCCACCATTAACGACGAGCTCGACAAGCTGCGCCTCTCGGCGACGCGCTCGCTATTTGAGCGCCGCGACTGCCTGATCGTCGCCAGCGTCAGTTGCATTTACGGCCTGGGCTCGCCGGAAGCTTACTACGGCATGCTGCTGATGCTCGAAAAGGGCCAGCAGATTTCACGCGAAGATCTCACCCACCGCCTCGTCGAAATCCTCTACGAACGCCGCGATGGCGGCGATTTCAAGCGCGGCGCGTTCCGCGTCATCGGCGACGTCATCGAGATCCAGCCGACTTACGACGACTACGCTTACCGCATCGAGATGTGGGGCGACGAAATCGAAAGCCTCTCACAGATCGATCCCCTGATGGGACAGGTCCGCCAAACCTACCTGCGGCTGCCGATCTACCCCGCCAGCCACTACGTCATGTCGAAAGACACCAAAGAGGACGCCATTCGCAGCATCCTAGAAGAGCTCGACTGGTGGACCGGCGAGCTGAACAAGAAAGGCAAGCTGCTCGAGGCGCAGCGGCTCAGCCAGCGCACGCTGTTTGACATCGAGATGATGCGCGAAATCGGCTACTGCCACGGCATCGAAAACTATTCCCGCCACTTCTCGGGACGCTTGCCCGGCGAGCCGCCGCCGACCCTGCTCGACTACCTGCCGCAGGATTCCCTGCTCTGCATCGACGAAAGCCACCAGACGATGCCACAGCTCCGCGGCATGTATCACGGCGACCGCTCGCGCAAAGAGACCCTCGTCGAGCACGGCTTCCGGCTGCCCAGTGCGCTCGACAACCGCCCGTTGACGTTCGAGGAATTCGAGCACCGCGTCAATCAGGTCGTCTACGTTTCGGCGACGCCGGGACCGTACGAGCTGACGAAATCCTCCGGCGTCGTCGTCGAGCAATTGATCCGACCGACCGGACTGGTCGATCCCGAGGTCGAAGTGCGTCCCGTCAAGGGACAAGTCGACGACCTGCTCGGCGAGATCCGCAAGCGTGCCGAAAACGGCGAGCGCGTGCTCGTCACGACGCTCACCAAGCGCATGTCGGAAGACCTCACCGAGTACTACTCCGAGATGGGCGTCAAATGCCGCTACATGCACTCGGAAATCGATACGCTGGAGCGCGTGCGCCTGCTCAAGGAGCTGCGCAAAGGTGAATACGACGTGCTGGTAGGAGTCAACCTGCTGCGGGAAGGGCTCGACCTGCCGGAGGTTTCGCTCGTTGCCATCCTCGACGCCGACAAGGAAGGGTTCCTGCGCTCAGCCGGCTCGCTGATTCAAACCATCGGCCGCGCCGCGCGCCACATCAACGGCCGCGCCGTGCTCTACGCCGACCGCATGACCGACAGCATGAAGCAGGCGATCGAAGAAACCGAGCGCCGCCGCCTGATGCAAACGCAATACAACGAAGCCAACGGCATCACGCCGCAATCGATCATCAAGCCGATCGACATGAGCCTCGCCCGCATCGTCGAAGCCGACTACGCCGCCGTACCAAGCATCGAAGAAGCCGAAGAGCTCCCCGTCAGCGCCGAAGACCGCATCAGGCTGATCGAAAAACTCGAAAACCAGATGCGCGAATCCGCCAAGAAATTCGAATTCGAAAAAGCCGCCAACCTGCGAGACAGAGTCAAAGCCCTAAAAACCGGAGAACTAACAGGTCTAGCAGCCGGCTGAGGTCGTGGCGCAAGCTCCCAGCTTGCCGGGTCGAGACTCAGCTCGACGCCATAGACTCCGGCCGCGAAATTAACCCGCGGCCGGAAATCGATCACGCTCTGTTGCTCGCGTGTCAGCGACTCCCATACGGCGCGGGGAAGTAAATCGACCTCGCGACTGCTATCGGCATACCAGCGGCGCACATAACGGAGGCTAACAAGGGCGCGGGGCGTGCCGGTCGTATTGGGCGAGCCTCTGTGTAACGCCAAAGGATGCCGGATCAGCACGTCGCCGATCTCCAACGGGACTGTCTGCATTTCAATCTCACCGGCTTCCACCGCTCGAAGCGCTTCCTGCCTCGGCATGCGGTGTGTAGCGGGCGCAATTTCGATAGGGCCATTCTCCGGCGTGATCGGGACTAAGCCAAAGCTGGCGACCAACGCATAAGCGGGCAGCGAGAGGTCGGGGGCTTCGCTGAATAGCGGGCGCTGATAGTCAACGTGAATGCCCTGGCGCTCCGAGCCTCGGAGGGGCACATCGCAGCCCCACTGATCGGCGACGACCCTG
>JBBDWJ010000247.1:0-17211 GCA_040902925.1 Bryobacterales bacterium
CCACCACGCGCAGCGACGAGAACGAGCGGCGCCCGGTGGCGATTCGTCCTCTGGTCGAGGAAGCCTGGAATCTCGAAGCCATCGACGAGAAGGCGTCGGCGATTACGTTTGCCAACAAAGTCGATCCCGCCCATCAGGTGCTTGGAAACTCCGACCGCCTGATGCAGGTCTTTGTGAACTTGCTGCGCAATGCTCTTTATGCCATTCCGAGCCAAGGGCGCATTGAGGTGCGCTCTCGCCAGGAAGAGCTGGAGGCGGGGCCGCTCACGATCGTTACGGTAGAGGACGACGGCAGCGGCATTCCGGAAGAAGTCCTGCCAAATTTGTTCGATGCCTTCGTCACCAGCCGCCTCGACTCGCGCGGCACGGGCCTGGGGCTAACGGTTGCTAGTGGCATTGTCCAACAGCACGGCGGTACGATTACGGCCAGCAACCGGCCGCAAGGCGGCGCGACTCTGTGCATCACACTTCCCGCCGCCGCGGATGGCAGCGCCTCAAATGAGAGTTTCGCGGCCGGCCGAACGCAGCAAGGTTCAGACGGAATGCCGCAAAGATGACGATCTTCGAAAGCGCATCGAGAGAGCGTGGCGTCTTACGCCTGCGACTCGCGGCCCCTAAAGTATCTTCGTGACCATGCACTAGTCGACAAGCCCCGAGAAAGGGCCAGACATGAAAGCGTCAGAGCAAAAGCCCGCCAACGAACGCAAGCTCGACGGACTGGTCGATATTGCCGTTCTCGATGACGACATCGACTTCGTCCACTACATCGAAGACTTTCTGAAGGAGGAAGGTTTGTATCGGGTGCGCACGTTCACCCATCCGATCGACCTGCTGGCAAGCTGCGACCAGCGCAAACCCGACGTCGTACTGCTCGACATGAAGATGGGCCCGTTTAAGGGCGAGGAAGTAATCCAGCAACTACAGGATCGCTATCGCGAGCTGTGCATCATCGTTGTCACCGGCTACCCATCGCTCGAAGACATGCGCGCCACGTTCAAACGCAAGGTCTTCGACTATCTGGCGAAGCCATTTTCCTTATCACAGTTGCGCCAGACGCTCAAAAACGCCGTCGAAACTCACGATCTCGGGCGTTCGCCGCAGGCGCGCTTGCGCGACCGTCTCGGGCACCGGCTAAAACTGTTGCGCGTCGAGCGAAACTGGTCGCTCAAAGACCTGGCCGGCACGACCGGCGTCAGCGTCTCGCAGCTCAGCTCGATCGAGCGCGGCACACACCTTCCCAGCATGGAGAGCATGCTGGCTCTCTGCCAGGCTTTCGAAATCAAGCCTTCCGACCTGCTGCTGTCCATCGATTTTTGAGCCTCGCCGCGGGCTCACGCTACTGAATACCTTGTCGAACCGGGCTTCGCTATATTGGAGCCCATGGCTTACGACTTGCGAGATCGGGTAATTCCCGTTACCGGCGGCGGCGGTGACATCGGCGGAGCGATTTGCCAGGAGTTGGACCGGCACGGCGCGCTGGTCGTTGTCCTCGACACGGATGCGGCTGGAGGAAAAGCGCGCCTGGAGCGCCTCACCCACCCCAAGGCGCAGTTCATCGCGCTCGACGTGTCGGATTCGGCCGCCGTGACGGCCGCCATCAACGAGATCGCCAGCGGCTGCGGCCGTATCGATGGCTTGGTCAACGCCGCCGGCATCGCGCCTGTCATCGACTGCCTCGATACCGATGATGCGACTTGGCGGCGCACCATCGACATCAATCTTTCGGGAGTGCATTATTGCAGCCGCGAGGCCGCCAAGGTCATGGTGCGCCATGGGCGCGGCTCGATCGTCAACATTTCCTCCACCAACGGCCTGGTCGGAGAGGAAAAGCTCGTTGCCTACAATGCGTCGAAATTTGGCGTCATGGGCGTGACCAAGACCATGGCGGCTGAACTCGGCGAGCGTGGCGTGCGCGTGAACGCGGTCAACCCTGGTTTCATCGAAACCAAGCTGACCGCCGAGCTGCGCAAGGACCCTGAATTCGTGCGCGGCTACTACCAGAAGCTGCCTCTGCGGCGGTTTGGCAAGCCAGAGGAGGTGGCCCGCTGCGTCAGTTTTCTGCTTTCGGATGACGCTTCCTACGTGACGGGTATAGCGCTGGTGGTTGACGGGGGTCAACTCTGCCATTGAGGGCTGTGACAAGGGCTTTGGCGAAGGGCGCCGCTCGCGGACACGCATCCTGCAACGGAATCGCCTTGGGGCGCGTTAAACTAATTGGAGCCGGAAACTGTTGAAAAACAAGACCGGCCGTTTGACCGTCTCCAACGCGGACAGACAGGATTGTCTGTTCCACGGGAGTCCACCGATGAGACCTCCCCGCAAATTATCTCGCGACCTGATCCGGCGCGCCGCGCTGTTCTTTTTGGTTGCGCTTTTGCCGCTTAGCGCCGCCAACATCCGGCTGTATCTGGCCGACGGCGGCGGCGACATGATGGTGAGCGAGTACGAGGTGCTCGAAGACCGCGTGCGCTACTACAGCGTCGAGCGGAGCGCTTGGGAAGAAATTCCGCTGGCGCTCGTGGACCTTGAAAAAACCCGGCGCCTCGAGAAGCAGCAGGAACAGTCGCGCGAGGAGCGTGCCGCCGAGGAGCGCGTCGAACGCACCGCCGAGCGCAAAGCCCGCACGGAACTCCACGACGTCCCGATCGACGACGGCGTCTATTATCGCGACGGCGATCGGGTAGTGACGGTGGCGCAGGCCGAACTCAAGACCGAGACCAGCAAGGGCCGCACGCTGCTGAAAGTCTTCTCGCCCCTGCCCATGGCCGGCAAGCAGACGGTCGAGATCGAGGGAGAGCGCTCCGAATTCGTGGTCACGACTAGCCGCCCCATGTTTTACATGCGCTTCGAGACTACAAACCGCCTCGGCATCCTGCGGTTGAAAGACAAAAAGAAGGCCCGCCTGGTGCAGGTGATACAGGTGGTGCCGCAGTCGAAAGAGATTTTCGAAGAGCAGGAAGAGATCGAGGTCTTCCGGCAGCAGTACGCTCCCGGCGTCTACAAAATCTGGCCCGTCGACCCGATTCCGGCGGGCGAATACGCCGTGTTCGAATACACGCCGGGCGAAGGCAACATCCGAATCTGGGATTTTTCCTGCCAGCCTTCCGCGGCGGATTCGGCGGCGGACCAGGAGGATTCGCCCGCCGACTCCGGTAAAGATCCATGAGCTGCCCGGCCGTAGCGCGCGCGGCGCTCGCGCTGCTGGGAATATTTCTCGTTCACGGGTGCTCGGAGCCGCCCAGCGTCGCCTACGTGCAACCCCAGCGCGAAGATCTGGTCAGCTACGTCACCACCAACGGACAGGTCGAAGCTGGTGACCGCGCCGAAATCTTTGCCGGCACAACGGGCCTGGTAGTCAACGTCGCCGTCGAGGAAGGGCGGCGCGTGCGCCGCGGCGAGACGCTGCTAACCATCGACGATCGTGCTGCACGCCAGGAGTTGAAGCAGGCGCAGGCGCGGTTGGATGCATCGAAAGCCGAGCTGAGCGGCGTCGGCCGGAGCGGCGGCCCCGCCGAGACCGCGGAGCTCGAAAACGAGTTGGCCGCAGCTAAGCGAGCGTTGGAGCAGTTCGAGAAAGACGTTCAGTCGCTGGAGCGGCTGGTGGAAAAGCAAGCCGCGCCGCGCGTTGAGCTTGATGCTGCCCGGCGGCAGTCGAAGGAAGTCGTCGGTAAGGTGGAACTGCTCCAGAAGAAACTGGCCGACCGTTTCGCGCCGTATCAGAAGGAGAGCGCCGAGGCGCGGGTGCGCGAAGCGGAAGCCGCCGTGGCCCTCGCGCAGCAGAAAGTCGGTTCGGCAACCGTGGTCGCGCCCCTTGAAGGCGTGGTGTATTCGCTAGCGGCGCGGCGCGGCGCTTTCGTCAATCCCGGGACACTGGTCGCGCGGGTCGGCCAGCTCGGTCAGGTGGACGTGGTGATTTACGTGGATGAGCCGGAACTGGGCCGCGTGAAGCTCGACGCGGCGGTGCGCATCACATCCGACGCCTATCCGGAAAAGCATTGGGAATGCCGCGTCGATCGGCTGCCCGCTGAAGTTGTGGCGCTGGACACACGCCGCGTCGGCGAAGTCCACTGCACGGTAGATGAAGCCGGTGAGCTGATTCCGAATCTGCGGGTCAGTGTCGAGATCGAGAGCGCCTCTGCTTTGAATGCACTAACCCTGCCCCGCGAAGCCGTTGTCCGCGACGGAAACCGCTCAGCGGTCTGGATAGTCAACCAAAGCGGGGAGGCGGAGCGCCGGGAGGTCGAGCTAGGCATCGCCAGCGCGAATCGCGTCGAGATCCGGACGGGATTGAGCGAGTCCGACCGTGTGCTGCTGCCGGGCCAGCAGGCGCTTGCGCAGGGGCAGCCGGTGCGGCTCGACGAGCGCCGGGAAACGCAGCCATGACCAACACGCTGAGGACAATCTTAGTTGGCATTGCACTAGCGCTTGCGCCGCTGCCTGCCGCCGAGGTGAATCCGCAGTCCAACGCCCGCTTCGACGAAGGCAAAAAGGCTTACGCGAAAGAAGACTACAATGCCGCTTCCGAGGCATTCGAGCAGGCCGTCGAGCTTGCATCTACAGTCCCCACGTACCATGTGTGGCTGGGGCGCGCTTACGGCCGTCGCGCCGAAAATACCAGCAAATGGAAGTTTCTGTCGGCGCTGAGCCTGGCGCGCAAAACACTCGAGCATTTCGAGCGTGCGGCCGAACTCGATCCGAACGACAGAGAAGCGCTGCAGTCGTTGCTGGATTTCTACCGCGAAGCGCCGGGCACGGTTGGCGGCGGCATGGAGAAGGCGGAAGCCATCGCGCGCAAGATCGAAAAACTCTATCCGGCGGATGGTGCGCGCGCCTGGGCGTCGATTTATGAGAAGCGCGACGAGCTCGGGCCGGCCGAAGCCAAGCTCCGCGAGGCCGTGAAGCTCGAACCCGGCGAAGTGAGTCATCTATTGGGCCTGGCGTCGTTTCTCTCCCGGCGCGAGCGCTACGAGGAAAGCGACAAATTGTATCAGCAGGCGCTGCGGATGGCTCCCGACTTGCCGGACGTCTGGTTTTCGCGAGGCAAGTCGCTCGTGCGGGCGGGCCGCGGCAGTGCCGAGGCTCGCGACCTGCTCAGCCGCTACAGCACCGCCGATCTCCCGCCGGACGCCGCGCCCCGTTCGGAAGCCAAAGAACTCCTGAAGCAACTATGAACGGGCAGCTATGAACAACGCCGGCAGCGCCCGCCCGCCGCAGCAGCGCGGTTTTCTGCGTGACGCCTTCGGGTTCGCTCTGTCGGCGCTTTGGGCCCACAAAACCCGTTCGGCGCTTACCGGGCTGAGCATGGTCATCGCCAACGCCTCGGTCATCGTGGTGGTGAGCGTGGCGCTGGCAGGACGCGACTTCGTTGTGCAACTGATCGAGGGCGTCGGTGCGAACCTGATCTACGCCTACTACGAAGCCGGCGGCAATGTCTCGACTTCCGAGGCAGACTACATTACGCTGGCGGATCTCGAAGCCGTCAAGACCCAACTGGGTGATGTGGTCACGGGAGCGGCTGCCGTGATGAGTACCTGGGATACGATCCCCATCGATGGCCGCTCCAGTCAGGTGCGCGTGCTGGGCTCGAACGAAGACTACCGCGTCGTCCGCAATCTGACGCTCCCCGCCGGGCGGTTTTTTGACGAGCGCGACATCGAAGAGCGCCGCAAGGTCGGCCTGCTCACCGAGCCGCTGGCGGCGAAATTGTTTGGCTCCTCGCAAGATGCCGTCGGTGAGGAAGTGAAGGTCCACGGCCTGCGCTTCACCGTCATCGGTGTATTCCGCGAAGGTGTGGACACCTTTGGCCAGTCCGAAGTCGCCGCGGACTCGGTGCTGATCCCGATCTCGGTCATGAAATATTTCCAGAACGTCGAGCGCGTTGATCCGCTCTACGTCTCCGTGCGGTCGCAGGAAGAGGTCGACGAGGCGACGGTGCGGGTCCGGCAACTGCTCGAGTCGCGGCACCGCCCGGGTTCTACCTACCGCGTTGAGAATCTGGCGGGGATTCTGCGCGCGGCGCGAGAGATTTCGACCGTGCTGACCATCGTGCTGCTGATCATCGCCGCGATCACTCTGGCGATCAGCGGCATCTTTATCATGAACATCATGCTGATTTCCGTTAACGAGCGGACGAAGGAAATCGGCATCCGCATGGCGGTCGGCGCGACCCGCAGAAAGGTGCAGTACCAGTTTCTGCTGGAAGCGGTTTGCATCAGTTTGCTCGGAGGTCTGGTCGGCGTGATGCTGGGGGTTTTCGTTCCTCTGGTTGCCCGCCAATTTCTTCCGCAGTTGAGCATTCCTATTTCTCCCATGTCGATCGTGGCCGCGGTCGTTGTGTCGGCAACGGTAGGGGCGGTGTTCGGCCTGTTGCCGGCCTCCCGAGCCGCGAAACTCGACCCTGTTGAGGCGCTTCGTTATGAATAGAGGCACAATTTCAAAAACAACCGTGTCGCAGGCTTGCAGCCTGCGTCGAGCGACCGGGGCGCTCACCCTTCGCACGCTTTCGAAGCGCCGCCCCTCACCAACATCACTCACCGTACTCGCGGCGTTGCTTGGACTCACGGTCTCACCGCCGGTCGCCGCCCAGACCGTCGCCGAGTCAACCGCACGAGCCATCACGCTCAAGGAGGTCGTCCGCATTGCTCTTGAGCAAAACCCGGACGTGCTGCTCGCCCGGTTGGAAGAGGCAAAGGCCAAACAGGCCGTCGTCGAAGCGCGAGCGCCGTTCACGCCCCAGATCGGCGCCGGCTCAGGGCTGGCTTATACCAGCGGAATTCCGCAAAGCGTTGAGGGTTCAAATCCCTCCGTTGTGCGGGTTGTCGGCCAGCAGTTCCTCTACAACAAGCCGCAGCGGGCCGCCATACGGCAGGCCGGCGCCATGGTGACAGCAGCCGAGCATGGGGCAGCCGGGAAACAGGATGAGATCGCCTTTCACACCGCGGCGACGTATTTAGATTTTGAGCGGGCCTGGCGGCTATTGAAGCTTGCGGATGAACGCGTCGAGAGCCTGCGGCGTATCGAGGAAGCAACCGGCGCGCGTGTCGAGGAGGGCCGCCAGATCCACCTCGAGCTTTCCCGGCAACGGCTCCAGCGAGCACGCGCCGAACAACAGGCTGTGAATCTCCGCGCGCAGATGGACCTGCTTGAAGCCACTCTACGCCGCGATCTGAATCTGCCGGACAGTGCGAGGCTGACACCGTCGCCGACCAAGCTGGCCGGCGCTCTGCCGCTGCCCGAAAACAAACAGCAAAGCCGCGAGCGCGCCGCCGCCAACAGCCCTGAGTTGAAGCGGCTGCTGGCGAGCCTGCGCGCCAAGGGTTTTGAGATGGAAGCCGAAAAAGGCGCCCGGCTTCCGCGCGTCGATCTGGTGGCGCAGTATTCGCTGCTGGCGCGCTTCAATAACTACGACCAGTTCTTCAACGATTTCCAGCGCCACAATTTTCAGATTGGCATGGCGTTTGAAGTTCCCTTGTTCACCGGCAAAAGGATCTCTTCGCGCGTCGGACGCGTGGCCCTCGAGACCCAGGAACTACGCTTGCGCCACGAGGCCACCGAATCGCTGGTCGAGTTAGAGGCCGAGCGCTTGTATCAGCAGGTCGAGCAGGCCGAAGGGATGATGAAGGTCGCTCGCATGGAACTCGATTTCGCCCGCGAAAGCCTGTCTGTCGAAATGGCCCGCATGGACGAAGGCCGCGCGGATCTCGAAACCGTCGAGCGGGCGCGCAATGGAGAGAACGAAGCCTGGGAGGCGTTTTACGACAGCCAGTACACCGTACAGAAGGCGAAGCTCAACCTGTTGAGGCAAACCGGGGAGTTGGTGGCTGCCCTGCGTTGACGGCGGCCAGGCCCATCGGGGGCGCAAGCCGAACGCGCCATTCCTACCGCAGGAATTCTTCCAACTGGATGCGCTGGTCGGTCTTCTCGTCGCGGTATTTGACGATCACCGGCGTGTACAAGGACAGATTCCAATTCTTGCCCGCGCCCTTGGTGATCGGCCGCGAGCCTGCCACGACCACCGCGCCTTCAGGAATCACCAGCGGCGTGTCGCCATCGGCCTTGTGGATCGTCTCGTTCACGATGTCGTAAACCGGAGTCGATCGGGTGAGGATAACGCCGGCGCCCAACACAGCCCGCGTCTTGACGACAGTCCCCTCATACACGCCGCAGTTGCCGCCCACCAGAACGTTGTCTTCAATCACGACCGGCAGCGCTCCGACCGGCTCGAGCACCCCGCCGATCTGCGCCGCCGCGCTTAGATGGCAACTCTTGCCGACCTGCGCGCAGCTTCCGACCAGGGCGTGTGAATCGACCATCGTGCCGTCGTCAACATAGGCGCCAACGTTGATGTACATCGGCGGCATGCAGGTGACGCTCTTGCCGATGTAGCAGCCGTCGCGAATGCTCGATCCGCCGGGAACGATGCGCACGCTGTCGCTCACGGTGACCTTACGAGGCGGATACGTGGACTTGTCAATGTAGGGAAAGCGGCTGCCGGGAGTCGTCATATCGACTGACTTACCCAAGCGAAAACCGGCCAGGATGCCGCGCTTGACCCAGGCGTTGACCTTCCAGCCGGTGGCGGTCGTGGCATCGGGCTCGGCGGCGCGAGCCGTTCCCGAATTCAAGGCGTCCTTGAACTCCTGGAACAACTCCATATCCTGGTGGTCGTAGTTTTCCGGGTTCTTGGCGAACAGGCGGTCGATTCGTGATTCGAGCATTTTGGGAAGGTGTCAGGTGTCAGGTGTCAGGTGCCAGGTTTCGGGTGTCCGGTGTCAGGTTTCCGCCGCAAGGTGATAGGTCAGGTTTCGGCACTGATAGTCAGGCCCCGGTATCTTCCCTGACACCTGAAACCCGACACCTGAAACCTCTCTTTTCAATCCGCGGATGCCGCGATAGGGGCCAGCAGGCCGAGCTTGTGCAGAACTTTTTCGATCTTGGCGCGGCTTTCACTGCGAGGGCCAACAACCGGCAGCCGATAGTTGGCTTCGAGCAATCCCATCATCGCCATGGCGGCCTTCACGGGCCCCGGACTGGACTCGACGAAGTTGACTTCCATCAGTGGCAGGTAGCGCGTGTGGATCTGGCGCGCGGCGCCGAAATCGCCCTTCAGGCAGGCCTCGCATAGCTGCGCCATCTCGGATGGGATCTCGTTTGAGACCACCGAGATGACTCCTGCGCCGCCCAAGGCCATCACCGGCAGCGTAACTGCGTCATCGCCCGACAGCACGGCGAAAGTCTTGGGCATCGCATGGCAGATCTGCACGATCTGACCGATATCACCGGAAGCTTCCTTGACGCCCACCACGTTGTCGATCGAGGCCAGCCGCTGCAACGTCTCGGGAGTCACGTTGGTGCCCGTGCGGCCCGGAACGTTATACACCACGATCGGGAGCTTCGTCGCCGCCGCGATGGCCGTGTAGTGCTGGTAAAGTCCTTCGGGCGTCGGGCGGTTGTAGTAGGGCGTCACCGACAGCAGCCCGTCTACCTCCATCGCCTCGAGCTCACGGCTCAACTGGGCGACTTCCTCGGTGTGATAGCCGCCGGCGCCGGCTACAACGGGAACTTTGCCCTTGGCTTCCTCGAGCGTAATCTCGACGACCCGCAGGTGTTCCTTCTTGCTGAGAGTCGGATTCTCACCCGTCGTGCCGCAGGGCACCAGGAAATGGATTCCGCCCTGGATCTGCCGCCGAACGAGCCGCCGCAGCGCCTGCTCGTCCAACGAGAGGTCGGAACGGAACGGCGTGACTAGTGCTGTGCCGCATCCGGTAAACATGACAAACCTCACCGATCAAGGGAAGGGAAGCCGCGATCCAACCGCCCCATCGCAAAACCCGCTTGTGGGCCGCAACCGCCTATACTGGCGCATCGGGCCGCGAAAAGCGGTGGCCGTAGCCGCCTACCGCAACTGCTCCCAGATCGTCGAAAACTCGTAAAGCCCCTGCTTGCCGACGATCCAGCGGGCGGCGCGCAATGCTCCGCGCGCGAAGCCGTTACGGTTGCGGGCGACGTGCACCAATTGAATCGTATCAGCCTCGGAGTCGAAGCCGATCTCGTGGGTCCCAGGCATGTGCCCGACGCGATTCGTAGCCACATTGATCTCGCGCTTGTAGCCGCTGGATTCCATAACGCCAAGCAGGTGCAGCATCGTCCCCGAGGGCGCGTCTTTCTTGGCTTTATGATGCGCCTCGTGGGCCCAGGCGTCATATTCCTCTTCGGCCGCTAGTGCCCGCGCAGCCGCGTCGACGATGCGGAAAAAAGCCTGCACGCCGACCGAGAAATTGGCTCCGTAAACCAAGCCGATCTTATCACGCTCGACCGCCGCCTGCACCCGAGAAAGCTGCTGCTGCCAGCCCGTCGTTCCGATGACTATCGGGACGCCCAGTGGCGCGATCTTTTCGACATTGTCCGCCACCCTCGAAGGGATAGAGAAGTCGATGGCGGCGTCGATGCCTTGAAAGGCCTCACGCGTGATGCCCTCGCCGCCGGCGTTGTTGAACTCATCGAGCTTGAGCGCTACTGCGAAACCGTATTCGGGTCCAAGCTGCTCGATCAGGCGGCCCATTTTGCCGTATCCGACCAAGGCCAGGCGGCGGGGGGATGAATCACTGGATGGCATGTTTCAAGCGAAAACTGTTTCGTCGACCTGGGCGAAAAATGCTTCGTGCAGCGCTGCGACCGCCGCGTGTAAATCGCTCTCCTCGATCACGAGGCTGATGTTGAGCCGCGAGGCGCCGACAGAGATCATCCGCACGTTGATGCCGTTGAGCGCTTCGAACACCTTGCCGGCAACCCCAGGAGTATAGCGAATCTTTTCCCCGACAACGCAGACGATGGCCTGCTTGGGCGTGCTGGTAACCTGCGCGAATGCTTCGAGCTCCTGAGTAATTTCAGGCAGCCTCTCGGTGCGGTCAACGGTCAGCGATACGCTGACCTCGGAGGTCGTCACCATGTCGACCGAAGTGGTATGGCGCTCGAAAACCGCGAAAATCTTGGCCAGAAAGCCGTGCGCCATCAGCATACGCGTCGATTGCACGTTGACGACCGTGATGCCTTCCTTATAGGCGATGGATTTCACGACCGCGTCGGAGGGCGGCGTCTCGCTGACGATCAGCGTGCCTTCCACCTGCGGGCGCCGCGAGTTGAGCACGCGCACCGGGATGTTGCTCTTGACCGCCGGCAACATCGTGCTCGGATGCAGCACCTTGGCCCCAAAATAGGCCAGCTCGGATGCCTCGCCGAACGAGAGCACCCGCACGCGGTGAGCGTCCGGAATCATCGACGGATTCGTACTCATCACACCGTCGACGTCGGTCCAAATCTGCACTTCTTCAACGCCCAGGGCCGCGCCGATCAACGAAGCCGAGAAGTCGGAGCCGCCGCGGCCCAGCGTCGTGGTAATGCCCTTCTCGGTCGACGCGATGAATCCGCCCATCACGACGATGTGGCCTTCATCGACGAGGCCGGGGACGACCGAGTTGAGCCGGGCGTGCGTCAACTCGAGCAGCGGGGCGGCTTCACCAAAGCGGTCGTTGGTGAGGATCACCTGCCGCGAATCGACGTGCGCCGCTTTGTGGCCTTGCCCCCGCAGAGCCAGCGTGACCACGTAGCTCGAGATCCGCTCGCCGAAGCTCGATACGGCGTCGATGGTGCGTGAGGTGAGTTCTCCCAGCGCGGCGAGGCCTTTGATCAGTTCCGTCAGCTCGACATAGTGCTCAGCGATGAATTCCTTGAGCTGCTGCCGGTCGGCCTCCGGGGCGACCTGCGTGGCCTCGCCCAGGTGGAACTGCTGCAGCTCGGCAAGCTTGGTGAGGGCTTCCGCGCGGTTACCCTGGACGGCCGCATGAGCGATGGCCAGCAGGCGATCGGTAGTCTTGCCCATCGCCGAGACCACCACCACGGGCTTGCGGCCGGCGCGGGACGCAATGATTCCAACAACGCGTTGAATGGCTTGGGCGCTCTCCAGCGAGCTGCCCCCGAATTTCATGACGATCATGGTGTTCTTTGCATGGAAACGCAGGCGTATCCGGTCCGTCTCTTGTAGCGACACCTCGGTGGACAGGGTCAGCCGTCGGTGGACAGGCGAGAGCGCCTACCGCATGACCCTAGCCTGGACAGACAAGATTGTCTGTCCCACTAGTGCCATTAGTCCAGCAAACCTTCACTCAACAGCAACTCGGCGTTGAGCACCGCGGCGCCGGCCGCTCCTCGAATCGTGTTGTGGCCGAGCACAACAAACTTATAGTCGAGCACCGGGCACTCACGCACGCGGCCCACCGAAATGGCCATGCCGCGCTCGCGCAACGCATCCTTGCGGGGCTGCGGCCGGTTCGGCTCGGTCATCAGATGAATCGGCTGCTTCGGCGCGCTCGGCAATTCGCGCTCCTGCGGCTTTCCGCGAAAGTTTCGAAACGCTTCCTCCAGTTTGCCAACGCCCACTTTCTGCCGCAGCTCGACCGACACCGCCACCGTGTGGCCATCGATCACCGCCACGCGATTACAATGCGCGCTCACGCTCGCCGCCAGGGGATGCACGGAATCCGCGTTGAAGTCGCCCAGGATCTTCTGCGTCTCGCTCTCCATCTTCTCTTCTTCGCCGCCGATGTAGGGCACGACGTTGCCAAGGATGTCCATCGACGGCATACCTGGGTAACCGGCGCCCGAAACCGCCTGCATCGTCGAGGCTAGGATCTTCGTAATTCCGAACGGCTTCAACGCCGCCAGCCCCAGCGCCATCGTAATCGTCGAGCAGTTGGGATTGGTGACGATCGCGCCGCTCCAGCCGTGGTTCTTGCGCTGCACCGAGATCAACTTGAGATGCTCGGGGTTGACCTCGGGGATCAACAGCGGCACGTCGGGCAGCATGCGGTGATTGCGCGAGTTTGAAACCACGAAATGACCGGCCTTCGCAAACGCCTGCTCGATCTCGCCGGCGACGGAGGCGTCCATCGCCGAAAACACCAGCTTCGGCGCGTTCCCCGGCTTTGAATCCTCGACGGTGAGCCCGGCGACCTCTTCCGGAATGCCGCCTTCAAGGTTCCAGTTGGCGGCGTCGCGGTAAAGCTTGCCGGCGCTACGCTCGCTCGCGCCGACCCAGGTCAGCTTGAACCAGGGGTGTCCTTGCAAGAAACTGATGAACTGCTGGCCGACCATTCCGGTCGCGCCCAAAACTCCAACTTCGATTCTTTGTTCCATGACGGTTCTCTCCCCGCTGCCGAGCAACAGCAGCGGAACAGCTTAGGCGGCCGCGGCGGTCTTTTTGAGCTGCTTGACCAGCTTCTGGTACAGCTCAACCGCTTCGAGCATTTGCTTCTTGGGGATTCTTTCCTCGAGCGTGTGGGCCACGTGGATCGACCCGGGGCCGAGCAACAGTGGCTGTCCCCAGCGGGTCAGTTTGGGGATGTCGGTGGTGTACTTGACGACTTCGGTGGCGAACCCGGGCAGCGACTTTAGGTGGATGGCCGGGGTCTCGGTGGCGATGTGTACCTCGACGCGGTCGTCGAGCGCTCCCAGTACCAGCTTTTTCAACTCTTCCAAGTCTGACACGACGCGGATAACCACCGCCGCCGAGGCGTGGCTAGCGATGATGTTCCCGGCTTCTCCGCCCACAATGGTTCCGATGTTCAGTGTGCTCGGGCCCAGCACGTCGTCTACGGGTAATTTGAGCGCTCGCAGCGCGGCGAGATTGTCGAGCAGCTTGTCGATCGCTGAGTCGCCCAGCTCGACGTATGCGGAGTGCGCCGCCTTGCCTTTTGCCGATAGTTCCAGCCGCAGCGATCCTTTCGAGCCGATTGCCAGCCTGTTTTCCGTGGGCTCGCCGTTGATTAGGTATTTCACATCCGGCGGGTTTTGATTGGCGTGCATGGCGCCGAAGCCGTCAATTTCTTCGCCAACCACAAGCAGCAGGCCGAGATCGCGCACACCGGCTTCGAGCAATGCTTCGATGGCCTTGATCATCGAAGCGGCGATGCCATGCGTATCGCAAGCGCCGCGTCCCCAGATGTGCTCCTCGTCCTCACGCGAGGGGATAAACGGAGGAACCGTATCCATGTGGGTCGAAAACACCACCTCGGGCTGGCCCCAGGAAACGAAAACGTTGTTGCGCCCCGGCGCCGCTTCGCTGCGTTCGATCTTCCCGCCATGCTTTTCGGCGAGCGGGCGAAGGTAGTCGTAGAGAAAGTTGCCGATCTCGAGTTCCTTCGGCGTGACCGAGTCGATATCGATCAACGCTCTGGTGAGTTCGAACAGGTTCATGAACGGCTCGTCAAACAATCAATCGGCGCTCGGCTAGGGCGCTGCGTCCGGATACAGTTTGGCGGCTGCGCCGCCCGATGCGTCGCCCTAATCCTCATCAAACGCCTGAAACGGAACGGGCCCGAAAGCCCGGGACGCACAACGAAGAACTGCCAACAGACGAAAAGCAAGCCCCGCAGGATACTTTGAGCATATCCAATTCGTGGAAAAGCGGTCAAACCTGCTCGCCTGAAACTTCTACCTGAACTTCTCCGATCGCGCGGAACATTCCGGCCCGGCCCTCGTATTAACACGGCGGAGACTCCCCGGGAGGTGGGCGGAAATGCTCGAACTTTTCTTCTTCGGCGGCCTGCTGGCGCTGGTTATCCCCATGGCCGTGCTTGGCGCCGCAGCTTACCTGTTTTTCTCTCTGGCTTCGGTGGTCTTTAAGGCCGCGGGCGCCGTTGTGGGGACGGTGGTGGCGCTCGTCTTTGGCGTGTTCGCCGTTGTAGGCGTGGTGATCTTCGCGATTCTCTGCATACCATTCCTGATGTTCGCCTGAGTTGAGGCGAGACCTCAGCGGCGTCAGTCCATCCGCGGGTTCTAGATGCAGGCCGCCGCCGCGGCAGATTCGCTGCCTGAACACAGACTCCGAGGGCGTGCTGTGAGCGCGGCTGGAAAAGCGGGCCCCGGCCGTCAGCCGCCGGCGTATTCCGTACGCCGAGCCAGGCTGGCTGTCCGGTTGTCCCGTTTCCAATCTTCCAGATCCGGCCCGGCCAGTGGCTTTCCCTTCTCGCGTAGCTCGGCCAGTTCCGCGTTTCCGTAAGCTTTGAACTGCTGGGCGATACGGACGTCATCCTCGAGTTGGCCAATCGTAGTGCAGCCGATCGCCAGGCAGTGCATCGGTAAGCTCAGCACGTAGCTCAGGCATTGCCGGCTGCTGAACGACTGCAGCAGCTTGGCGTTGGCGGTGCTCTTCATGCCCTGAATTCCCAGACCGCGCTTGACCGCCGCGGGAAGCACTTTCTGCTCGAAGCTCAAATACGACGGATCCGCGATGTTGAGCGGCATCAGGATCGTGTCGTAGCCGTCGTAAAGGCTCAGCATCTCGAGATGCGCTTCGGGGTCATGATGGCCCGTGAAGCCGATGAAGCGGCACTTGCCGGCTTTCTTCGCGGCTTCGAAAGCCTCGATGGCGCCCCCGGGCGCGAAGATTTTCTTCAGATCCTCGGTGCTCGCGACCGCGTGAATCTGCCACAAGTCGAGATAGTCGGTCTTGAGGCGCTTGAGGGAAAGATGGAGTTCCTTCTCGGCGCCCGCGCGCGTGCGGTCGGTCGACTTCGAGGTGATGAAGACTTCCTTGCGAAACGGCGGCAGCACCTCGCCGTAGACGTCCTCCGAGCGGCCGTCCCAATAGCTGTGGGCGTTGTCGAAGTAGTTGATACCCAGCTCGTAGGCGCGCAGCGTGATCGCTTTGGCTTCCTCGAAGCTGCACAACGGGAAGCGCCCGCCGGCCTGACCGATGACGGTGAGGCTTTCGCCGGTCTTTCCAAACTTTCGCTTGGGGATATCGCCGGGTTTGATGGTGGCAGCCCGGCCCTTGGCGGCGGCTACAGTCGCTAGTCCCGCAAAGGCTCCGCCGACAAAACTTCTGCGTTTCATAGCGCCCTCCTTCGAATCATCGCGTATCTGCCCCGATCATAACACCGCGAGTTGCGCCGGATCGCCCGCTTCACTCCGAGTACGGCCACTCCCGGTTCAACAGTAGATCCTTCTCGCGTTCCTCGCGCGGCACGTTGTTGACCTTGAAATTTTCGAACCAATACTGGCCCGATTTCCCGGCGGTCAATAGATCCGTGTCGCCGTCGCCGTCAAAGTCCACGACGACAAACTGCGTGCCCGCCCCGGCCATCGAGTTGTATGCAATCGGAAACCGCGTAAACGTCGCCGTCGCCGTATCGATGGTGTAGTAAAACAGCGCCAGTGGTTCGTAGGCCCCCGGGTCGTCGCCGTTGTGGCCGCGATAGCGTTTACCCGCCAATAGCTCGGGCTTGCCATCGTCATCGAGATCCGCCAGCCGCACGTTGTGAATCTGCGAAAACGAACCGTCGATCAGATGCTCCTTCCAGCCGCGCTTGCCTCCGGCGAAGGTCTGCTCCTGCCAGAAAAGCCCGTAGCTGTGGCCGCGGCCGTGGATGAGATCGTTTTTACCATCGCCGTTCACATCGTAGATCTGGATGCCGAAGCCGGCCTCGCCCAGTTGGAATTCCTGATTCCATTCCCACTGATCTTGCGCGGCGTCGATCTGGCGGTACCAGCCATGCGGGGTCACGATGTCCAGCTTGCCGTCGCCGTCGATATCGCCAACGCCCGTGCCGTGGCCGTCCCCTTCTTTGCCGCCGACGGTGTGCTTCACGGGTTTGCCGCCGGCGAAGCTGATGTAAAGGACCTCGCTGATCGCATAGTGAACCGCGATGATTTCATCCTTGCCGTCGCCATCGATATCGGCTCTCCATAGTCCCTCGGTGCCCTTCGACGGCGTGATGAGGTGCTTCTCCCACAGCGGCCCAACCTGGCCGGGGTTCTCGAACCAGAAAATGCCGTCCTCCTGCCAGCCGGCGCCGACGATATCGAGATCGCCGTCGTCATCCACATCGAGAGCAAACTCGCCGCAGTTGACCACGAATTCGCCGGCGATCTGCACATCGCGGAATTTGCGGCGCGTCCAGGAGGGCGCCTCGTACCAATAGGCGCCGCTGGTGACGTCGAGCCGTCCGTCGCCGTTCATGTCGAGCACGGCGATGCCTTCGGAATGATCGCGGCCGATCTCATGCAGCAGGAAGACCGGCTCGTCGGACGTGCTTTTGGTTAGGCGGTGCGGGTTTTCGGCGGGCGCGGGCGTCGGCCGCATCGACCACGCCAGAGCTCCCAGGACCCCCGCCGCCAGTGCGGCCCAAGCATACTTTTTCATGGCCGATATTC
>JBBDWJ010000248.1:0-17154 GCA_040902925.1 Bryobacterales bacterium
CGCCGTCTTGCCAGACGGCGCCCCCAAGACTCCAGGCAATGGCAGGTCGGGCATGAGTAATGGCGGGTCGGGTATGGCTGATTCCGTGCGGGGCAGAAGACACCTCCCGGCGATTCGGGAGGCGGCAAACCTGACAGCTTGTGGCACAATCTTCTACTCTTCTGTCACAATCACCCCTCGGCCGTCGTTGGTGTAGTGTGAACGCCGGAACGGAAGCAACCGCGGACCTGCGAGTCGAGGCGCACGTAGCCATGGCCCCGGCCGACCGCACCGCAAAGCTCGCCCAGTTACGGCCTCACGGTGTTGATCTCGAGTTCCACCTGCTTCTCGTTGGGCCTAACGTAGTGGCCAGATCGCTCTTTCAGATGCAGCGGGATGGTCAGTCTTCCGACCGCGTAGCGCAACTGGGTCTCGGGAGCGTCGGCGTAGGGATTTTGCGGATACACCGGCCAGATTAGACTTGCGTCGGGATCCAACTTCATCGTCCAGCCGTTGTGGCTGATCGACCCGCCCAGGTCTTCGGGCGATAGCTCGATTTTTTCTTCGCTCAACTTGAATTTGCGGCCGGCGCCGGTTTCTAGCGTTTCTCCGGGTTTGAGCACTAGCTGCAGGTTGATTCGCAAATCTTCGGCCGGCCGGCCCCTGCCGTTGATCACAAAGCGCAGCTTCACGCCGTCACCGCTGGGCTCGGGCGCCAGCAGGTCGGCCCAAAACGTGTTGTAACCCAGTGATAGGCGGTCCTGCGCCTCGCCCATTTGCAAGCGGCCGCTCAACGGTATGTTCGCGGTGAAGTCGGGGAATTTTTCGGAAAATGTCGCCAGCTCGGGTTGGCGTTTCGAGTTGGCTCCGGTGATGATCAGCCCCAGCTTTTCGTGAAAAACGCTGAGGTGGCCCTGGCGATCGAGGTAAAAGCGGTTGAGCGGCGCCGACGTATCGACGATGCCGGAAAGGCAGACGACCCAGGGACCGGCCTTGCGAATGCCGGCTGGAATGCTCAGGCGATGCGCAAAGCGCTGCTGGGTCATCGGCGTGTCCGACACCGGACCCTCGTGGTAATACAGAGCGTCCTGCGCGATGCGGCCCACGTCGTTGAGCGAGACGGTTTCAGGTTCAAAAAAGCTCGCAAGAAACTCGGCGTAGGCGCGCCCGTCGGGAAAATGCGAGAAGCCAAACGTGCCCCAGGCGGACACGCTCCAGCGGCGGTTGCGGTCGTTGATCACTTCCACCGGCGTTCCGTCGGGGTAGGTGAAGTATTTGTGGAAATCGGTCGAACGCCGCAGCGCTTCCATCGCAGCGGGATCTTTGGTGAATTCCCAATAGATCGCCACCTGGCTCATCGTCAGGTAATCGTAGCCGGTGGTGGGGCCGTTGCGGCTGTGCTCGCCCCAGTAGCCGTCGGGTGTTTGCTCGACGGTGGCGAAGCGTTTGAGAATCGCGGCGCCGAGGTCTTCCCATTCCTTGTTGCCAAAAACGCGCCCGGCGATCAGCAGATTGCCCGCGTATTGGGCATAGTGATTCGGCGAAGTGCCGATGTAGGGCGTGTTGTACCAGGGGAAGTCGAGCCGCTCGCGGGCGTCTTCGAGCACCAGCGCGACGTTGCGCTCGATGGCTTTCTTCCAACGCGCGCGGCGCTCGTCGCCCAGATCGTTTTCGAGAACGCGGTAGGCTTCGAGCCACATCGATGTGTCCCAGTCGCTGTCGCCGCGCGGCTCGAAGGTTCCTTTCTCGTCTTCGGTCGCCAGAAGATCGCCGATGCGGATGGCGAGCGCCAACATCTTGGGGTCTTTGTAGTGCGGGTTTTGCGCGTGCTGCTTGGCGTAGAGCACGGCCGGCGGCAGGATGGCGTAGGGGAAATGACGCTCGCCCTTCGACTCGAGACTTTCGAGGCTGGCGTTGGTTTCCGCGTTCAGGCGCGCCTCGACCCGCGCCGTGCCGGCTTCCATCAAGCGGAAATAGCGTCCCGGCAGGGTTTGAGCCAGCGTGGGCCCCGCGCACACCACAATGGCGAGTACGCCGAGCAACAGGCTTCGGCCGCTGACCGTTTTCCTCATATCCATATCGAGAACCTCCTGCATCGAGCTTTCGAGGGCCATGCAGCCCGGTTGGCCCTGCAGGCCCCGAAAAAGCCGCTAGCAGGGATAGTCTTACACAGAGTCCGACGCTGCTTTGATGCCGCGCATGGCCGCCCTTTGCGGGCAGGGCTCGAATCGCCTACGGCAATTGCGCTGGTACAAGGAACTGTGCCGCTTCGCCAGAACCTCACGGAGCCGCCACCTCACGCAGCGGGCGCCTCACAAATCCACGGTCTCGCCAAGCCGGTAGTGATTTGAACCGAACCACCCCGAGGTTGTAGACTCTAGCAGCGGCCGGCACGTCTGGTCATGACGGCCGGCCTTGTTTTTTGCCCTTCCCGGAGCAGATCCGGCGAAGGGTGAGGAGTCTGCATCCGCATGGATGTTTCGCGACGAAGCTTCGTCAAGACGGGCGCGGCGTTGGCGACAACGGCGTTCGGATTCGATCTGCGGCCGGCGCAGGCCGCCGTGCGCGAGCTTAAAATCTCGCGGACAACCCAGACCCAAAGCGTATGCCCTTACTGCGCGGTGGGTTGCAGCGTGGTGATTCACACGCTGGGCGATCGGGCCGACAACGTCAAGCCGACGGTCGTGCACATTGAAGGCGATACGACGAGCCCCGTCAATGGCGGCACGCTCTGCCCCAAGGGGATCTCGCTCAAGGAATTCGTGGTCAACGACCAGCGTCTGACCCGGCCGCAGTATCGTGCGCCGGGGGCCACCGAATGGAAGGCGATTCCCTGGGGCGAGGCGATCCCCATGATGGCGCGGCGCATCAAGGACTCCCGCGACGCGGGGTTCGAGGCGCGTGACGGCCAAGGGCGCACGGTCAATCGGCTCAATAACGTCGGCCTGATCGGCGGCTGCACCGATACGAACGAGATCAACTACCTGCTCGGTAAGTTTCGGTTTGGCCTCGGGCTGCTGACGTACGAAAATCAGGCCCGTCTTTGACACGGCCCCACGGTGGCCAGTTTGGCCGCCACGTTTGGGCGCGGAGCGATGACGAACGGGTGGACCGATGTGGCCAACACGGATGTCGTGTTGGTGATGGGGGGAAACCCTGCGGAAAATCACCCCGTCGGCTTCCGGTTTGTGATGCAGGCTAGGCGCAAGCGCAAGGCGAAACTGGTGTGCATCGATCCGCGCTTCAACCGCACGGCGGCGGTTTCGGATCTCTATGTGCCGATTCGCGCCGGCACCGACATTGCTTTCCTGGGCGGATTGCTGCACTACGCGCTCAGCCATGATCAGTACCATGCTGACTACGTCCGCGAGCACACCAACGCTTCGTTTCTGGTGAAGGAAGGGTTCTCGTTCGAGCAGGGCTATTTTTCGGGCTGGAACGCCAGCACCAAGACCTACGACAAGTCGTCGTGGGAGTACGAGCTTGACGGACAAGGCTACGCCAAAGTCGATACGACGCTCGAGCATCCGCGCTCGGTGTTTCAGCTTCTCAAGAAGCACTACTTGCGCTACACGCCCGAACAGGTGGCCACGGTCTGCGGCTGCACGGCCCAGGAATTCGAGAAAGCCGCCGAGGTCATCTGCTCGACCGGACGCGCCGGGCGTACTGGAACGATTCTTTACGCGCTCGGCTGGACGCAGCACAGCCACTCGGTGCAGCTCATCCATACCGCGGCGATGCTGCAGTTGATCTTGGGCAACATCGGCATGCCCGGCGGCGGCGTGAATGCGCAACGCGGGCATTCCAATATTCAAGGCGCCACCGACATGGGCGCCTGGGATAAGCTGCCCGGCTATCTCGCCGTGCCGCACGCCAATTGGACCACGCTCGCCGAGTTCACCCGCGCGACGACGCCCAAGCCGCTGCGGCCCAATTCGCTCAATTACTGGTCGAACACGTCGAAGTTCATGGTGAGCCTGCTGAAGGCTTACTACGGCGCGAAGGCAACGCGCGAGAACGATTTCGGATACGACTATCTGCCGAAAATGGCCGAAGGCGACAACAACAGTTGGGGCGTGCTGTTCGACCGCATGTATGCGGGCAAGATGCAGGGGCTGATCTCGTTCGGCATGAACCCCGTCGCGGGCGGCCCGAACACGACAAAGATGATCGAAGGGCTCAGCAAGCTGAAGTGGCTGATCGTCGCAGAGAATTTCGAGACCGAGACAGCGGCGTTCTGGAAGGCGAAGACGGCCGCGGGAGAGTATTACCCCAACATCACCAATCAGACCGACGTGCAGACCGAAGTGTTTCTGCTGCCTGCCTCGTGTTTCGCCGAAAAAGACGGCACGTTCGTCAATTCCTCGCGCTGGCTGCAATGGAAGAACAAGGCGCTCGATGCGCCAGGCGACGCGATGGACGATCAGGAAATCATCGCGCGGCTGTTTCTGGAGATTCGCAAGCTGTACGCCGAGGAAGGCGGCCCGGGGGCCGAGCCATTGTTCGCGATGGATTGGACCTATGGCAATCCGCTCGCGCCGTCGCTGACCGAGGTCGCCAAGGAGATCAACGGCCGCGATCTCGCCAGCGGCAAGCAAGTGCCCGGCTTCGGCGCGCTCAAAGACGACGGCACGACGATTTGCGGCAACTGGCTGTACTCCGGTTCGTTCACCGAAGAAGGCAACCAGATGGCGCGGCGCGGCCAGGAAGACCCGACGGGTCTTGGCCTCTACGCCAACTATGCCTGGAGCTGGCCGGCCAACCGCCGCGTACTTTACAATCGCGCCTCCGCCGACGTCAACGGCAAGCCCTGGGACGAGACGCGCGCGCCGATCCGGTGGGAAGACGGCCGCTGGAAGGGCGACGTGCCCGATTACCGCGGCGATGCAGCGCCCGAAGCCAACGGCTCGTTCATCATGCTGCCCGAAGGCGTCGCGAAGCTGTTCGCGGCCGACTTCGCCGAGGGTCCCTTCCCCGAGCACTACGAGCCGGTGGAGTCGCCCGTTGAAAATGCGTTCCATCCGGCGGTCGGCAGCAATCCGGCGGCCAAGATCTTCACGAGCGATCTCGACAAGCTGGGCGACCCGGCGCAGTTTCCTTACGTCGCGATCACCTACCGCCTCACGGAGCACTTCCACTATTGGACCAAGCACGTCACTGCGAACTCGCAATTGCAATCGACGTTCTTCGTGGAAATATCGGCGGAGCTGGCGGAAGAGAAAGGCATCGCGAACCAGGATCGCGTGCGGGTTTCCTCGGCGCGAGGGAGTGTCGAGGGACCGGCGCTGGTAACGAAACGCATTCGCGGGCTCAACGTGAACGGCCAGCGCGTTCATCAGATCGGCCTGCCGATTCACTGGGGATTCTTGGGCCGCGTCAAAGGGCCGCTGGTAAACAATCTGACAGCGTCGGTGATGGACCCCAACTCGGGAACACCGGAGTACAAAGGTTTCCTCGTGAATATCGAAAAGGTATAAGGCGGCGCAAGCGTTGAATTTTTCGCGAGATTACATATTTCACGCCTGTTGTAGGGGCGTAGCGTGCTACGCCCTTTCTGGCCCGATTGGGGTGCGTGTGGGAAGAGGGCGTAGCACGCGACGCCCCTACAATGAGTTGCGAGGCTGGTTTACGGCAGACCAGGTTGGATAACAACTGCAAAGATTCAGATCGGTTTCGCAGAAACTCTCATGCAGACTGTCGCCAAATTGATCGACACCTCGACTTGCATCGGCTGCAAGGCTTGCGAAGTCGCCTGCCAGGAGTGGAACGACCAGGAATTCATCACCGCCGCCGCTTTCGACGGCACCTACCAGACGATTCCCGACCTCGAACACAATTTCTGGAACCTCATCAAGTTCAACGAAATCGCGCGTGACGACGGCCAGATGACCTGGAACATGGTCAAGTATCAGTGCATGCACTGCGCCGACGCGGGCTGCTTGACGGCCTGCCCCGCCCCCGGCGCGATCTTTCGCATCGACAACGGCATCGTCGATTTCGACCACAACAAGTGCATCGGTTGCGGCTATTGCATCACCGGCTGCCCGTTCGATGTGCCGCGGCTCAGCCCCAAAACGAACAAAGTCTATAAGTGCACGCTCTGCTCCGACCGCACTGCCGTCGGCCTCGAGCCTGCCTGCATCAAGGCCTGCCCGACGAATTGCCTGACTTTCGGATCGCGCGACGATCTGATCCAGATTGCCAACGCGCGCTCGGCCGAGCTCCGCGAAGACGGCTTTGGCGGCGCCGGAGTCTACAATCCCCAGGGGGTCGGCGGAACGAACGTGCTCTACGTGTTGAAAGACGCCTCGGACCCCGAAAGCTACGGCCTGCCGAAAGACCCGCGCATTCCTTGGACCGTCTCGATCTGGAAAGGCCCGCTGAAGTGGATCGGCGCCGCGGTTTTCCTCGGCGGAGTTTTCGGCTCGTTTTTCCACTACGTGCGGTACGGTCCTCGCACCTACGACGATTTGCCGGCCAGCAACGGCCTGTCATCTGGCGCTGGGCCCGGTGCGACAGTGCCCGGTGTGACAGTGCCTGGTTCGCGGCCCACGAAGCGAGAGGGAACTCATGCCGACGTCTAGCGAAAAGATCCCGCGCTTTTCCACCAAAGAGCGAGTCATCCATTGGCTCGCGGCGCTCAGCTTTCTCTATGCGGCGCTGACGGGGCTCTCGCTCTGGACTCACCACCTCTACTGGATCGCCAGCATCTTCGGAGGGGGAGTGACTGTGCGCTGGGGCCATCCCTGGGGCGGCACGCTCTTCGCCATCGTGCTCGGCCTGATGTTCCTAACCTGGGCGCGTCAAATGCGCCTCGACACCGACGACAAAGTATGGTTGCGCAACGCGCACAAGTACGCTGTTCATGATGAAGAAGGATTGCCCGAGCCGGGGCGCTTCAACGCCGGCCAGAAAATGCTGTTCTGGACGCAATCGATCGCGGTCCTTTTCCTGTTTGCCAGCGGGCTGGTGTTGTGGCTTCCCGAAATCATGCCGCGCGGACTACGGCTGGCTGCGATTCTTATTCACCCGGTCGTGGCGATCATCTCGATCGGCGGCATCATCATCCACATCTACATGGGCACGGCGGCGGTGCCCGAAGCCTTTCGCGGTATGATCCAAGGTTGGGTGCGGCCAGGCTGGGCCGCGGCTCATCATCCCAAGTGGTATCGCGAGATTTCCAAGCGCTAGCGGCGCGGCGCGCCGACCGTGCCCGCAAGCTTGCCGCGCGCTACCCGGCTTCCGCGGAGCCGCTGCTGTTCTTCGCGGAAATCTCTTCTCTCCAACGCGAGATCAGCGCTTCACTGAAGGCGACTCCGGCGGGTCTTGATGAAGCGCTCGATGCTCTCGCCGGGGGACGCCGTCCACTCGTTGAACTCGTCGAGGCCAGAGGCCCGCAACGCTTGGGCGACGAAGCACGGCGTTACGACGAGACGGCCTGCCGCGAATCGTTGCGCGCTTACATCCCGCGCGATGACATTACGTCGCCGCGCAGTTTCTTCGCCCGCGTGCTGCTGCAGCCGGCGATGTTTACCTGGGATGCGCGAACCTTCGAACCGCCAGCATTCACGCAGGCCGCGCCCGCCGCGGTGGATCGCGCAAGCCGCTGCCCGCGCTGCGGACACTCGCCGCAAGTGGGCTGCCTGCGGCCGCAAGGCGACGGAGCGGCGCTGGCGCTGGTCTGCTCGCTGTGCCTGCACGAGTGGCCGTTTGCGCGTCCGCGGTGCCCCGGCTGCGGTGAAAACGACCACCACAAGATCGCGTTTTGCTCAAGCAGCGAGTTCGCGCACCTGGACGTCCAGGTCTGCGAATCCTGCAAAGCGTACCTGCACATGGTGCACTTAGAAAAAGAAGCGGAAGCAGTTCCCGACGTCGATGAATTAGCGGCGCTTCCGCTCGACGTCTGGGCGCAGGAGAAAGGCTATCTGAAGATCCAACCGAATCTCGCGGGCATTTGACGCAGTCCCGTGAAGACGCGAGCCGTTGGACCAACAGACGGGGAAACGGGCATTGGGTTAGGAGCCTGTCGACCCAAAACCGCCCGCGGCACGGCGCGACTGATTCAGCTCCTCTTTGAGGCTCCACTCGACCGCGGCGTAAGCGCCCAGGATCAGTTGTGCGATGCGATCCCCTTTGTGGACCGTATACGGCTGCTTGCCGTGGTTCACCATCAGCACCTGTACTTCACCGCGGTAGCCGGGGTCGATGGTGCCGGGGGAATTCAGCAGCGTCACGCCGAATTTGCGCGCTAGCCCGCTGCGAGGCCGGACCTGGCCTTCGAATCCTGGCGGGATCTCGATAGCCAGCCCGGTGGGCACGCCTTCCCAACCGCCGGCCGGCAGAACGACGTCGTCGACCGCGAAAAGATCGAGACCGGCGTCCTCTTCGGGTCCGTGCGCCGCTTCGGGAAGCCGCGCGTCGGGCCGCAGCTTGGAGATTGAGACTGTCAGCTTTTGCATAATCCAAAAAAACGCCAACGAGCCATCTCTCGCAGGGCGGCTCGCGCCAGGGCGAAACGGTTCGCCTTCTCGCATGCAGGCGAACTATACCGGAACCCAGCGCTTTGCCGCGCCACGAAATACCGCCTTGCTGAAGCCAAGGCCGGACTGTCATCATAAGCCAGAGGCGGCTGCCGGTACTCGCGCTCATCAGCGCGACCAGAGAGCCATCTCCCGGGAGGTAGCGCGTTGAAGTGGTTTGACTATCAGGCCCCGCAATCGGTGGGCGAGGCGGCGGCGTTGCTCGCCGAGCACGGCGAGCGGGCCCGCATTCTGGCCGGCGGCACGGATTTACTCGTCCAGATGCGCGCCGGGCGCCGCGAGCCTAGCCTCATTGTGGACGTGAAGAATATCCCGGAACTGACTGGCATACATTGGGATACGGGCCAGGGACTCACCCTGGGAGCTGCCGTGCCGTGCTACCAGATCGCGGCGGATTCCCGAGTCCGTGAAGCCTACCCCAGCCTGGTCGAAGTGGCCTCGCTCATCGGCGGGACACAGATTCAGGGCCGCGCTTCGATTGGCGGCAATCTCTGCAACTCCGCCCCGAGCGCCGACGCGGTGCCGCTGCTGATCGCGCTGTCGGCAAGTTGCAAGATCACCGGTCCGAACGGTGAGCGCATCGTTGCGGTGGAGGATTTTTGCACCGGCCCCGGCCAGAATGTGCTTGGGCGCGGCGAGCTGCTGGTGTCGCTTCATTTCCCCGCCCCGCGGCCGTCGCAGGGCGCGCGCTACCTGCGATTCATCCCGCGCAACGAGATGGACATCGCTGTGGTGGGCGCCGGGGTCTCGGTGGTCCTGAACGATGGCCATTTCGAATCGGCGCGCGTGGCGCTTTCCGCGGTGGCGCCGACGCCGGTGTTTGTGCGCGAAGCGGGCGATGCGCTGGCGGGACAGCCGGTAAACGATGAGAGCATCGCGCGCGCGGCTGCCCTCGCCAAGCAGGCGGCGCGGCCGATCAGCGATATGCGCGGCACGATCGAGTACCGGCGGCATCTGTGCGAGGTTCTGACACGGCGAGCCCTGCAGGAGGCGGTAGCGCGGGCTCGGAAGTAGCGATGCTGTTGAGCAGCTCGCACCTCAATGACCTGAAACCAGTTAAAGAACATGCCTAATAAAGCCCACGTTCGAACCAAAATCAACGGCGAAGAGATCGAGTTTCTTTGCGAGCCTCGCCAGAGTCTGCTGGAGTGTCTGCGCGACATCGCTGGCCTGACTGGCACGAAAGAAGGCTGCAACGACGGCAACTGCGGTTCGTGCACGGTTGTCTTCGACGGCCGTATCGTTCCTTCGTGCCTGGTCCTCGGCGTGGAAGCTCAGGGCCGCGAGATCACGACGATCGAAGGCATCGCCGAAGGCAATTTATTGCATCCCATCCAGCAGGCGTTTCTCGAAAGCGCCGCGCTGCAGTGCGGGGTTTGCACGCCCGGGTTCATCGTTGCCGCCAAGGCTTTGCTCGACCAGGAACCCGACCCATCCGAAGAACGCGTGCGGCTGTGGCTCGCCAATAATCTTTGCCGCTGCACGGGATACGACAAGATCATCCGCGCGGTAATGGACGCCGCCGCGAAACGACGCGAAGAGGTGCCCGCATGACGCAACGACCCAAAGACTATCAGTCGAACATAGTGCTCTCGACGACCGAATACAAAGTCGTCGGCACGCGGCCGATCCGCCATGACGGCGCCGACAAGGTTACCGGCCGCGCTCTCTATGGCGCGGATTTCACCGCGGCTGGAATGCTGCATGGAGCGATCGTGCGCAGCCCTCACGCGCATGCGCGCATCAAGCGTATCGACACCTCGAAAGCCGAAGCGCTGCCCGGTGTGAAAGCGGTGGTTACCGCGGCGGATCTGCCCAACGCCGGGGACCGCGTTGTCGATCTTGGCGAGGGCGAGACGCGCCTCTCCTTCATCCGCGGCAACGTTTTGGCGTCAGGAAAGACGCTCTACAAAGGCCACGCCGTCGCCGGCATCGCCGCCACAAGCCCGCACATTGCGCACGAAGCCGCCGGCCTGGTCGAAGTCGAATACGAAGTTCTGCCCCACGTCGCCACGACTGGCGAGGCGATGAAAGAAAACGCGCCGCTCGTGCATGAAGATCTTTTCATGACCGAGCTTGGCCAGAAGACCGATAAGCCCAGCAACATCGCCGAGCATTTCCAGCACGTCAAAGGGGAAATCGACAAAGGCTTCGAGCAGGCGGATGTGATCGTCGAGCGCGAGTTCGATACGGCCAGCGTCCATCAGGGCTACATTGAGCCGCACAACGCGACGGTGTTGTGGAACAACGATGGGCGCATTCTGATCTGGTGCAGCACCCAGGGGTCGTTCGTGGTGCGCGACACGACTGCGTGTGTTCTCGACGTGCCGGTCTCGCAGGTGAAATGCACGCCGATGGAAATTGGCGGCGGATTCGGCGGCAAGATTCCGGTTTATCTCGAACCGGTAGCCGCACTGCTGTCGAAGAAGACCGGAAACCCGGTCAAGATCGTGATGAGCCGGCAGGAAGTTTTTGAAGGCTCCGGCCCGACGCCCGGCTCGCACATCAAGGTCAAAATCGGCGCAAAGAAGAACGGCAAAATCACCGCTGCGAAGGCGTGGCTGGCTTACGAAGCGGGCGCCTATCCAGGGTCGATGGTCGGGCCTGGGGCGATGTGCGTATTTGCCGCCTATGACATCGCGAACGTTTTTATTGACGCTTACGACGTGGTCGTCAACAAGCCAAGCACGGCCGCCTATCGCGCTCCAGGAGCAACCAACGCCGCGTTCGCCACCGAGAGCGTTATCGATGAGATCGCCGAAAAGCTCGGCATCGACGCCATCGACCTACGTCTGAAAAACGCGGCCAAGGAAGGCACGCGGCGCGCCGACGGGCCCAAGTATAAGCGCGTCGGCTGCGTCGAAGTGCTCGAGGCGATGAAGAACCACCCGCACTACACGGCGCCGCTCGGCCCCAACCAAGGCCGCGGCGTCTCCATCGGATTCTGGTTCAACGTAGGGCTCGAATCAAGCTGCACTCTGGCGGTCAACGCCGACGGCTCGGTCAATCTGATCGAAGGCTCGACCGACATCGGCGGCACGCGCACGTCGCTCTCCATGCAGGCCGCCGAAGTGCTGGGCATTGCGGTCGAGGACGTTCATCCCACCGTAGTCGACACGGACTCGGTTGGCTTCACCGCCGTTACGGGCGGCAGCCGCGTGACATTCGCCACCGGCCTCGCCGTGATCCAAGCGGCTGAAGACGTCAAGCGGCAGATGATCGAACGCGCCGCGCTGCTGTGGGACGTCGAACCCAAAAAGGTTCATTTCGAGGACGGCAGCTTTTTCACGAAGAAAGGCAGCCACAAGCTTTCCTTCCAGGAACTGGCCGCCAAGCTTAACTCGACTGGTGGACCCGTTGTCGGCCGCGCCACGGTCAATGCGCGCGGCGTTGGTGGTTCGTTCGCGGGCAACATCGTCGATGTCGAAGTCGATCCGGAAACCGGCAAGGTCGACATCGTGCGATTCACGAGCGTGCAGGACGCCGGCAAGGCCATCCACCCTAGCTACGTCGAAGGGCAAATGCAAGGCGGCAGCGTCCAAGGCATCGGCTGGGCGCTCAACGAGGAATACTTCATGGATGACAAAGGCCGCATGGCCAATTCGACCTTCCTCGACTACCGCATGCCGACCAGCCTCGACCTGCCTATGATTGATACCGTCATCGTCGAGGTGCCGAATCCCGGCCATCCGTTCGGCGCGCGCGGCGTCGGCGAAGCGAGCATCGTTCCGCCGCCGGGCGCCATCGCCAACGCGATTCATAGCGCGGTGGGCGTGCGGCTGAATCGCTTGCCCATGAATCCGGTGCGGGTGTGGGAGGCGATCGAGGCGAAACGATCGGCGCAAGCGGCCTAGGCCCGCGTAGGGCCAGTCGTTTCGGACGGCTGTCACGATTGGTTGAAGCGATCGCTAAGTTTGACAGCCTGCGCGGTGCGTCTTAACCTGAGCCAGGCGCCTGGAGTTCGCGTGTAGCCATGACAATCGAACTTAGTCCAGAACTTGAAGGCATTGTTCAAAGGCAGATTGGGACCGGGCGCTACCACTCGGCGGCGGAAGTTTTACGGGATGCCTTGAGTCTTCTCGAACAGAGCCGGCAGCCGGAGCAACTCCGACTGCAGCTTCTCAACCATAAAATCGATCAGGGGCTCGAATCCCTCGAAGGAGGGAACAGCGTAGATGGTGAACTTTTTTTCGAGGAGCTTCATCGCAGCGGAAAACAAGTGAATCGATCGACTAAATGAAGAGATTCCGGCTTTCGCCGGAGGCCGCCGACGACATCAACGAGATTTGGCGGTTCATCGCGGAACACAACATCGACGCAGCCGAGCGGGTTCGCGCAGAACTCCTCAACGCCTGCCGCTTGTTGACCGGAAATCCGGGCTTGGGCCATCGGAGGCTCGATTTAACTCAGCGCGCTGTGCGGTTCTGGCCGGTCTTTTCCTATGTCATCATCTACCGGGAAAATAGCAAGCCGCTGGAAGTCGTACGGGTCGTGCATGCCGCCAGGGATGTTGGTAGGCTGCTGTAGGCCGTCCCGCTACTGGCGAATGTAGCGTGGCCTTGCACAGGTTAGACTCCGTTTCAAAGTCGTTGTCTTCATGCCCAAGGTCTACATCCCTTCGCTTCTGCGAAACCTGACGGGCGGCAAAAGCGAACTGGAAATCAGCGGGGCCACCGTGCGGGACGTCGTCCGCAATCTGGAGAAAATCTACCCCGGCCTGGAAGAGCGCCTGATCGACCGAGGACAACTCCGCGCCAACATCTCAATCGCTGTCGAAGGAGAGATCACGCCGCTTGGACTGCTCGAACAGGTCGACGAGGACAGCGAGATCCATTTCGTCGCAGCCATCAGGGGCGGCCTTCGTGGCCGATCTTCTGACGCAACGTGGACGATGACCAGCGACTAGCCCTCCAGCAGTTCGATCAACTCCGCTTCGCCGAGCACCGTGATGCCGAGCTCGCGCGCTTTATCCAGCTTGGACCCGGCGTTCTCGCCGGCCACTACGTAATCGGTTTTCTTGCTGACCGAACCAGTGACCTTGCCGCCGGCAGCTTCGATGCGTTCAGCAGCTTCGTCGCGGGTCCAGTTCGGCAGCGTACCCGTTAGTACGAAGGTGCGACCTTCGAGCTTCCCTGCCCCCTTCGATACCGTTTTTTTCTCTTGCGAGAACTGCAAACCCGCCTGCAGCAACTCATCCAGCAGCGCCTGGTTGCGCGGCTCGGCGAAAAACTCCTGAATCGCCACGGCGATTCTCGGCCCGACTTCTTCAGCCTCTTCCAACTCTTCCGCCGAGGCCTTTTCGATTGCGTCGATGCTGGCAAAGTGATCCGCGAGGATTTGCGCCGTACGTTCACCGACAAATCGAATACCAAGACCAAAGATCACTCGCGGCAGCGCCGCTTTTCGGGAGCTATCGATGTTCTTGACCAGTTTCTCGCTCGATTTCTTGCCCATGCGCTCGAGCGACTCGAGCCTATCGGCGTCGAGACGGTAGAGATCGGCGACACTCTTCACCAAGCCGCCGTCGACCAATTGCTCCACCAAAACGTCGCCCAGGCCATCGATGTTCATCGCCCGCCGGGACGCGAAATGCAGCACCGACTCCTTCAGCCGCGCCGGACAATTCGCGTTGATGCACCGCAGGATCGCCTCGCCCTCCTCGCGAACCAGCTTCGTGCCACAAACCGGGCAGTCCACCGGCATCGGGAAGGGCTGGCGGTCTTTGCCTTCTTCGATGACGCGCAGCACTTTCGGAATGACGTCGCCGCTGCGTTCGATCAACACGCGATCGCCAATCTGCAGACCAAGCCGTTCTATCTCGTCCGCATTGTGAAGCGTCGCGCGCGAAACCGTGACACCTCCGACCTGCACCGGACGCAGCAGCGCCCGCGGCGTAATCGCCCCGGTCCTGCCGACCTGCACGTCGATACCCTCGACCACCGTCTCCGCCTGTTGCGCGGTCAGCTTGTAGGCGATGGCCCAGCGCGGCGCTTTCGAAGTGGCGCCCAAGCGGCGCTGCTGCTCAAACGAGTTGACTTTAAGCACCAGGCCATCGATTTCATAAGGCAGGCTGTGGCGCTTTTCAAGCCACTCGTTCCCATACCGGATCGCCGCGTCGATTCCTGCGAGGCGTTCGCGGTGGGGGTTGACCTTGAAGCCCAGCCCGGCAAGCATCTCGAGCGCGTCCCAGTGATAATCCAAGTAGGCCTCACCACCGGCAAGAAGGCTATAGGCGAAAAAATCAAGCCGCCGCGACGCGGTTACTTTCGGATCGAGCATCCGCAACGAGCCAGCGGCGGCGTTGCGCGGATTGGCAAACGTCGGCAGCTCGTCCTTCAGCCGCTGTGCGTTCATTCGCTCGAACGACTTGCGGTTCATCACCACTTCCCCGCGCACTTCAAACTGAGCGGGAATCCCTTTCTTCGTGATCACCAACGGCAGCGAACGGATCGTACGGGCATTCTCGGTGATCTCCTCGCCAGTCAGGCCGTCACCGCGCGTGAGCGCCCGGATCATTCGACCATCGGTAAAATGCACCGCCATCGAAATACCGTCGAGTTTTAGCTCGCCCACATAGTCAACCACGTCCAGGTTCGCCTTTTCCCGGACGCGGCGGTCGAAGTCGCGCAGCGCCTGCTCGCCGAACGCGTTGTCGAGGCTCATCATCTGCGCTGTGTGGTGCGCCTTGACGAAACCCTCACGAGGTTGGCCGCCAACGCGCTGCGTGGGCGAATCGGGCGTCACCAACTCCGGGTGTTGCTGCTCCAGAGCCTGCAACTGTTGCATCAACCCGTCATATTCGGCGTCGCTGATGTTGGGCTGATCGAGAACGTAGTAGAGGTATTCGTGATGCTGCAGGGTCTCGCGAAGAGACTGCGTCTGACGCGCAACGTCACGGGAAGAAGCCGCGGAAGCCATAAGAGGTTTATTGTATCGGGAGAGGCCGCCCGCGGGCCGGGTCTAGTGTTTTGGCTGGGCCGGCTTCCCTCCCCAAAGTCGAGGCGATTTTCGCCCTTCCCTGGGCCGGTCCGGCGGACAGTCATCGTGACCCCGATAAAACCGCCTCAGAAGAGGCCGGCTTGTGCCGCACACAGGTTACAACCGAAACAGAACCTCATGATCTCGCAACAAGACGACACGCTAACGTAACCAACCCCCAACAGCCGGGCCGGCACCCTCTGGTAGGCTCTTAGGTTGGCCCCGTCATTCCTCAAACCAACGAATGAAGTACCGTTACGCCACCCTAATTTACAATCCGACATCCGGCCGCAGGCGTGGAACTCGCGAGAGTCAGGTGCGGCAAGCCCAGGAGGAGTTACAGCGTTTCATTCCGCGAGTTGAAGTCCAAGCCACGTCGCGGATCGGCGATGCCACCACCTTGGCGACCACCGCCGTCAACGCCGGCTCCGATCTCATCGCCGCCTGCGGAGGGGACGGGACCATTAACGAGGTCGTCACCGGCATGATCGGCTCGGACGCGAGCCTGCTGCCGCTGCCGTCGGGCACTGCCAACGTGCTGGCATTCGAAGTCGGCCTGCCGAAGTCGGTGGTCAAAGTGGCGAAGATGCTGCCCGACTTGCAACCGTATCGTGTCCCGCTCGGCATTGTGCGCTTTCAAAAGCCCAAACCGGGCTTCCGCTACTTTCTGCTGATGTGCGGCATCGGCGTCGACGCCAGCATCGTTTACAGTTTGGATACAAGCCTGAAATCGATTATCGGCCAGGGTGCATATCTTTGGGGCTCGCTCGGCCGCCTGCAACAACCGTTCGAGTCGTTCCGCGTCACCATCGACGGCCAGGAGAAGCGTTGCACGTTCGTCGTCATCAGCAAGAGCCGGCGTTACGGAGGAGGCCTGATTCTCACACCCGACGCCCATCTGCTCTCGCGAGAATTTCAGGTCGTCCTGTTCGAAGGCGACTCTCCGTTGCGCTACATCGGCTATCTCGCCCGCGTCGCGACCAATTCCCTGCACCATTTCCCCGACGTCCATTTCTGGCACACAACGCGCGTCGAGCTGGAAGTGATCCGCCAGCCAAAAATTCACATCGAAGTCGACGGCGAATTGGCGGGCCGCATTCCTGGTTATGTTCAAATGGCTGGTGAATCGCTGAATCTGCTACTGCCGCCGGCCTACGCGGCGCGCCACGAAAACACGGCGCCTAGCGCAGAAGCGCCTCCCGTTGCGCCGTAAACTAGAATACGCACACCGCAAGTGCATCCGAACGGCCTCCCGCGGAGACGCAGCCAAACCGACAAGTGACAAAACGCCGGCAAGACTTTGGATTCTTCGACGAGGGCCGCGGCGAACCCGTGATTCTCTTGCACAGCTCGTTGAGTTCCCGCCGCCAGTGGCGCAAACTGCAATCGCAACTGGGCGATCGCTATCGTTTGCTCGGCCTCGATCTACTCGGTTATGGCCAAACGCCGATGCCGCAAGAAACCGCTGCCTTTTCGTTCGACCGAGAAGTCGATCTGGTCGAGCGGTTGATGGAGCGCGTCGAAGGCCCGGTGCATCTGGCCGGCCATTCCTATGGTGGAGCCGTTGCGCTGAAGACGGCGTTGCGTCACCCGAGCCGCGTCCGCAGCGTCTACGCCCATGAGCCTGTTCTTTTCGCGCTGCTGAAAAGCGAAGGCT
>JBBDWJ010000249.1:0-17125 GCA_040902925.1 Bryobacterales bacterium
TGAATCCCTTCAGATGCACTTCGTAGATAACGCTCGAGCCCAATGGCGTTTGGGGAAGGCGGTCGTCGCCCCAACTGAACGCTGCATCGACGACGGCGCCCAGCGCGGCGAACGGAGCGCTATCGCGGCTGTCAAACGAGAGATCCGCGGCGGGATCGCCGAAGCGATAACCATAGATTTCGTCTGACCACGCCACAGGCCGCGCGATGGCTTGCGCATAAGGGTCCAGGAGCAGCTTGTTGGGGTTGAAGCGGTGCCCCTGCGCGGGCTCGTAAGGGCCATGCACGCGATAGCCATAGACCCATCCCGGCCGCACCTCGGGCAAATAGCCGTGCCAGACATAGTTGGTGCGCTCGGGCAGCGCGACACGCGCGAATTCCTCGGTCGCGGCCGCCGATTCGAAAAAGCACAGCTCCACGCGGGTGGCGTGCTCTGAGAACAGCGCAAAGTTGACGCCTGCGCCATCCCAGGTTGCTCCGGGCGGATAGGGCTTGCCGGGGAGAGTTCTCATAAAGGTGTAGCGGCGAGCTGTCGCATTCTCCTGGCCCGCATGCCGCCGGGCCGGCCAGGCAGGTCATGAGATTGAGTTTCAGGGATTCCCACCCGCGGAAGCAATGGCCGGCGCGCGGACGGCCTGCGAGGTTTTCGAGGGCCTTGATTCGAGCTCCGGGGCGGCGGATGTTAGAATCACCGGTATGCGGTTCGTTCAGGCGGGCACTCAGCAGTTCATCACTCTTGAACCGGATCACGGCGTAATTCGCAACGTCGTCAAGCAGGCCGGCTACGATTGCTCGATCCACGACGAAGCCCGGCGGCTCGTCTTGGAAGTGCATCCCAGCGCCCAGCACGACGCACTGCTTTTGTTTGACGCCGCCGACCCGGCCAATGTCGGCTGGTTTTCGCGCTGCCAGTTCTACGTGGACAGCGCCTCAGGCCAGGTGTTGCAGACGCCGATCGTATTGGCGAACTGCACCGACAGCGAAGGAAAGATCCTGCCCAAGCTGCGCCTCTCCGTCCTCAAGGAACTGCCCGCTTCGTTCCAGTTGCCGGGCCATCAGAGCGTTACCGAGCAGGTTGTCTACTCGTTGCTGTACAACTTGCTGGCCGCGCTCAAGGAAACAGGCGTGGCGGTGTGCGGCCGGGGCGGCGTGCGCCCGCTTGCCGGACGCGTTCCCACTATCGATCGCCAATAGTTCTCTCCTTTCTCGCCGTGGCGCGGCGAGTCAATACCACTCCGCTGCGGAAAGTCGTAGCCCTGCGCGTATGTCGCCCGGTGATGTCGAGGTATATCGGTTAGCTCAGCGTGTGTAAGGAAGTCTTGGCTGCTCCGTCGGGCAACACACGTAGCGGCCGCGAGTACGTGTGTACCGTTCGAAATTGAAACGATCGCTCTATTGTTGAGTTTGCAATATCGATGGCAGAATTGATCTCGTACCAGGGACGACTCGCTGGAGTTGCGCAGGGGGGACGAACTTCAGTGCGTCGCGGCTGGCCCGGAAACGGGCCAGCCACTATTTTCCACCTCTCAAACGTATCCTTCCTTCAACTCCGTTCGACCCTTCCTTCGACCCTTTTAGATTCCGTCGATTGGTCCGAGTGCATCTCCTGATCCCGGCCGCTGACGTTAGGTCGTAACAGGATGGAACCAGAAATCGCATCTGAACTGTAATCCTTCGACGCGCTGTTTCAGTAGACCTCAACAGCGGCGGTAACCTCTACACACTTTCTCGTCGTCTTTGCGATGCCCTCCCGGGTTTTCTCCGCTGCGAGCGCGAGGGATCTGCCTCGCATCGCGAACCGGTTTTTGGGCCGTCTCTGATACAATCGGGCTGAATCAGCCACCACAATCGATTGAGGGGCCTTTCGAGACCAAGGGAGCAAACGAATGGCGGGAAAAATCGGAGTGAATCGCCGTGATTTTGTGAGAACCGCCCTGGCGGCGGGAGCCGTTTCGGGTGTTGCGCCGCATATGGCCGCGGCTCAAGCGGCCCGGCCGGCGGCGAGTGATCAAGCCAACGTCGCGGTCATCGGCGTTGGTGGGCGCGGCACCAGCCTCATGCGTCAGCTTCTGACGATGGGCGAAGAGCGCGGCGATGTCCACGTCGGTGCGGTGTGCGACGTTTACGAGAAGCGCCGGCAGCTTGCGCAAGAGCAATCGAAAGCCGAGTTCGCCACGCTCGATTACCGCGAAGTGCTGACGCGGCCGGAACTGGACGCGGTCGTCATCGCCACTCCCGACCATTGGCACGCCACGATTGCCATCGAGGCGATGCGGGCCGGCAAAGACGTCTATTGCGAAAAGCCGTTTACCCACACGATCGAAGAGGCCCAACAGGTCGTGAAGGTCGTGAAAGAAACCGGTCGCGTGCTGCAGGTTGGCTCGCAAACGACCTCAGCCGACCAATGGTGGAAAGCCCGCAAGGCCATTCAGGACGGCATGATCGGCGATTTGATCTCGAGCCAGGGCTCGTACCATCGCAACTCGGTCGAAGGCGAGTGGAACCGCGGGCGCTTCTGGAACGTGGACCCCAACGCCGGGCCCAATGCAAAGGGTGTTGACTACATCGATTGGAAGATGTGGCTGGGGCCGGCCCAGCAGCGCGAATGGGAGCCGGAGCGCTATTTCCGCTTCCGAAAATATTGGGATTACTCGGGCGGTATCGCCACCGACCTGTTCTACCACGTCGTCGCGCCGCTGAACATCTGCTGGGGTGAAGCGCAGTTCCCCTATCGCGTGACGGCGAGCGGCGGGATCTATGCGTTCCCCGACCGCGAAGTGCCCGACACCTTTAATCTGCTGGCTGACTTCGCCAAGGGGCACAGTCTAGTGCTCAGTTCTTCGATGGCCAATTCAACCCACATTCCCGGATTGCTCCGTGGTCACAAAGGGACGCTCGTGATGGTCGAGCATGGCCAGTTCGAGGGCCGCACGGACTATATTACCGTCAGCGCCGAAGGCGCATTCCAGGAAGAATTCGTCAAGAAATACGGCTATCGGTCGATGCAAATTCCCGTTGAAGACAGGGGGCGCGACGCCCATATGGCCAACTTCCTGGAATGCGTCAAGACCCGGCAGAAGCCCAATCTGGACGCCGAAACAGCCTATCGGGCGCAGGTCACCATCACGATGGGCGTGCAGAGTTTCCGGCAGAACAAGGTGCTGTTCTTCGACCCGGTTGCGGAAAAAGTCGTCGAGACGCCGCCGAAGGTTTGACGTATTTCGGGGTTTCAGTCCGCGCGGAGGTGGGCGCTAGGGCCGCGCGTACTACTACGTCCCTGCGACTACGCGGTCACTAGCCATGCGCGGCGGCGGTGCGCCTAGACAGCAAGCTATCCAGATCGTGGCCGCCCCTTAGTAACTGAAAAAAGTCTTCCGCGTTCACGGCGGGGCTGAGGGCGTACCCCTGCACTTCGTCGCAATGCTTGGCCTTCAGGAAGGCAAGCTGTTCAGCCGTCTCAACGCCCTCGACAATCACCCTCATATCGAGGCTATGGGCCAGTGCGATCAGACCCGATGCGATGGCCGCGTCGCCGGGGTCGGTGGCGATGTTGCGGACCAGCGTCTCGTCGACCTTGAGACTGCTGATGGGATAGCGGCGCAAATAAACCAGCGAAGAGTATCCGGTTCCAAAATCGTCGAGCGCAACGTGGACGCCCTTGGTGTAAAGCTCGATCAGCGGCCGCACCGTGGCATCGCTGTTTTCCATCAGTGCGCTTTCGGTCAGCTCGAGCTGCAACAGCGCGGGGTCGAGTCCCGACTCCGCCAGCGCCGAGGTGACGGCGCCTAAGAACTGTGGTTCTTTGACGAATTGCGGCGAAATATTGATCGAAACCCGGATCGGCGGCAGCCCCGCTTCGCGCCAGGCCTGCGCTTGGCCGCAAGCTTCGCGCAGCAGCCACTCGCTCATGGGGGTGATGAGGCCACTTTCCTCGGCTTCACCAATGAAATCGGCGGGCTGGATCATGCCCCGCTCGGGGTGGTTCCAGCGGATCAGCGCTTCACAACTGGTGATTTTGCCCGACGCCAGCGAGACGATCGGCTGGTAGTGAATCAACAGCTCTTTGTTCTCGAGCGCCCGCCTGAGCGCGGTTTCGATATGCAGCGCATCGGTGGCGCCGCTGCCGGCGTCGCGGTCGAACAGCTCGAAACGAGCCTTGCCGCGGCGTTTGGCGCGGTGCATCGCCGCATCGGCGTGACGCACCAGGTCGCCCGGCTTTTCTTTGACTCCGTTGTTCAGCGCGATGCCGATGCTGACCGCGACGAAGATCTCCTGTTCGGCCGCCTGATGCGGCCGCCCCAAGTCAGCCTGGATGCGTTCGGCAATGCGGGTGACCTCTTTGCGGTCTTTGAGTCCTGAAAGCAGAATCGCGAATTCGTCGCCGCCGATCCTGGCCACGATGTCGCCGGGACGCACGCAGCGTTCGAGCCGCTTGGCCACCGAGATCAGCACTTCGTCGCCTACTCCGTGGCCCAAGCTGTCGTTGACGCGCTTGAAGCGGTCGACATCGAGAAACAGCACCGCGAAAACACGCTCGGGATATTCGCCAAACCGCTGGTGGGTATGTTCGAGCTGCTGCATGAAGTAGGAGCGGTTGGGAAGGCCCGTCAACGGGTCATGCAGCACCGCGCGCAGCAAGCGGCGTTCGGTGCTCCTGCGGGCCGTGATATCGGCTTGCGAGCCCACGACGCGGTTGGCGTGACCGGCCAGATCCCGCACGGCCACCGCGCGAGTCAGCACCCACAAGTAGCTGCCGTCGCGATGCAGCATGCGATGTTCGCACTCGAAGTGCGGCGAGCGCCCGTGTAAGTGATTGAGCAAGCTCGCCTGCAGCCCTTCGCGATCTTCGGGGTGGATGCGCTCGAACCATTCCTCCGGCCGGTCGGAGATTTCTTCCTCGCTGTGCCCGAGCATCGTTTTCCAGCGCGGCGAGAAGGTGATTCTTTGCGACTTGAAATTCCAATCCCAAAGGCCGTCGCTGACCGCGCAGGCCAGCAAATTGAATACCTGTTCGGCTTCGCGCGAAGCCGCTTCGGCCGCGCGGCGCAGGATGGCCGCAAACAACAGCCGTCCGCCGGGACGGATCTGACGCACCCATACTTCCGCGTTCATCGTCGAGCCGTCGGGCCGCTGTAGCGCACAGCGATACGGCGTCGGCGAGTCGAGCTGGATCAGCGGAAGCTGAATGCCTCCGCCGTTTTCGTCGCCGGCGGGCAGCGGGAAGTCGAGCACCAGATCGGTAATCCGCCTGCCGACGATCGCCTCTCGTTCCAGTCCGGTGAACTCCTGCATCACGGCGTTGCAGGTCTGAACGCGCCAACGTTCGTCGAACGTGAAAATAGCGTCGGGGCAGGCGTCAAACACGGCCCGAAGCCGGGCGCCCGTCTCGGCCAGCGGCGTCGATTGGCGGCGCCAGCGCGCGCCTGCCAAGACCGCCGCACCCAGGACCAGGAAACTGATCCCGACACCCGCCCACAGGAATTGAGCCGCGGGGTTGGGGCTCCCAAAAGGCGCGCTGCTTTCGCGAGCCTGCTGTGGAGCGCCAGCGTAAGCACTGGACGCGTACGCACTGACGGCGCGCCACCCAAGCAGGGTCAGAGCCAGGGAGGCAAGGAACAGCAGAACAGCCGGGGCGTGCCCACCCAGGCCGAAACTCATCGATCGATTCCGCTTCCCGCCCGTGGGCATAGTGTGCCGGTTCTCCTAGCCCGTCAGGCTTGCCAACGTGGCGTAGATCCACATCGCAGGCGCGTGAAGACAGGTTGGATAAGGAAATGCGGCGCGCTCAGGGATTGCCCGTCGCGCCAGCATCTAACCCCGGCGGGAATCGAAACGTTTTAAGGTTTCGTCAGGGGTAAAACGTAGCTTAGCAAAAATGTTTGCTCCTCATAGTACTAAGGCACTACGGGCGGATAAGTCAAGCGCCTCAGGCAACGGGAGGAGGTTTTTCTTAGCGGCAGCCGCTGTCGGGCCGAAAAGTGGCCGGGCCGGATATTCGGAATCCATTTGCCCATGAGTAGCCGCCGCGCCCTGACGCAAGAAATCGCCGCAGGCGATCCGAGCCCCATCCGCAAGGGTGGGGCCCTGTCACGGAAAGGCACTTGGAAAGGCACTTTGTTCTCTAGCGGCTCACTGTTTGTTTTCCACGCCACGAGGGGTTCGTTTTCGATGCCACGATGGGCCGATCGCTAGCATGGACCCCATCCTCGCGGATGGGGCTCGGATCGCCTGCGGCGATTTCCAGCGCTAGAGATTAGAGAACGGGTTTATAGCGCTCCATCAGCGAGGCGATCTCGTCGCGCTCTTCGGGCCGCACTTCCACCAGCGGCGGGCGCACGGGGCCGGCTGGCTTGCCCAGAATTTCCATGGCGCATTTCATGACGCTGACTTCGTACCCCTTACGCCGCCCGCGGATCGCGTAGAGCGGCAGTACATAGTTCGCCATCAGACGCGACAGGCTGGTCATGTCGAGCATCGAAGCCCGCTCGTGCAGTTGCATCGAAAGCCGCGGCGCGATGGTGGCGATGCTCGATGTGTAGGTGCGGATGCCGATCGAATAGTAGCCCGGCACAAGATCATCGCCGATCCCGCCGATCCAGTGCAGGCGCTTGCCAACGCGCTGCATGATGGCCTGATAGCGGCGCAAATCCCCTTGGCCGTCCTTCCAGCCAATGAGGTTCGGAATCGTGTCGGCAATCCGCGCGACTTCGCTCGGCGAGAAGACGGCCCAGTCCCGGCTGTAAATAAACAACCCGAGATCGGTGGCGTCGCTGATGGCTTTGTAGTAGCTCAGCAGGCCCTCGAAATGGGCGTCCGTATAGTAGGGCGGAAAGCACAGAATGCCGTCGGCGCCCGCCTCTTGCGACTGCTTGGCGAGGTGTACCGCCAGACCGCCGCCGAATCCCACACCCGCGATCACCGGCGCCGCGCCGTCCACCGCTTGCACGGTCGCTTCGACGATCTGGCGGTGCTCGTCGGGCGTCACCGAGTACATCTCGCCGGTGCCGCCGACGGCGACCACGGCGCAGAGCGGCATCTTGAGCATCTCCGTCACGTTCTTGCGAACGGCGTCGAGGTCGACCGAGTAGTCTTTCTTGAAGGGCGTGATCGGGAAGGCAATCACTCCTTCCAATTTGCTGCGCAGTTCATCCGGTTGCATCATGGCGGGTTCTTTCTTTTCGGGAATCGGGATCGGCTTTCGGGAATCGGGATCGGCGCCGGCCGCCCTGCTGGATTGCCTATCCTACCAGCGCGGCAGTGCTCGTTTCCAATTGGCGTCGACGTGCTTTCGCATTTCGGCCTCGTCGTCGCGATTACGGTAGGGGGTCTTTTCGTAGCGCTCCTTGAGCCGCGCCAGTTGATCGTAGTCGAGGTCGACGCCGAGTCCGGGCTTGCCGGGAATGCGTACGCAGCCGTTGACGATCGGAATGCGCCCGCCGGCGACGATTTCGTCCCGGGCCGACTGCCAGGGATAGTGCGTATCGCAGGCGTAGGTCAGATGGCGGGTCGCGGCCGCGGCGTGGGCCATGGCCATCAGCGAAACGCCGAGGTGACTGTTCGAGTGCATCGACAGCCCCAATCCGAACGTCTGGCAGATTTTGCCAAGCTGTTGTACCTGCCGCATGCCGCCCCAGTAATGGTGGTCGGATAGGATGACCTGCACGGCGTCGGTCTTCACCGCCTGCGGGATGTGCGCGAACGACGTGACGGCCACGTTGCTCGCCAGCGGCGTCTCGACCCCGGCCGCGAGCAGCCGGCGGCGAACTTCGGCCATGCCGTCCAGCCCGGCCGCCGGATCTTCGAGATAGCCGCCCCCGGAAAGCTCCTCCCTGAGAGCTACGCCGACCTCGACGGAGGTTTCGACCGTCCAGGCGCTGTTGGGGTCGATTCGCAGCGGCACGTTGGGGCCAAATTCATGGCGCAATTGCCGGATCGTCTCGATTTCAACGGCCGGATCGAGAACGCCGCCTTTGAATTTGACCGACTGAAACCCGTACTGATCGATCATGCGCCGAACCTGTGCCACCAGCGATTCGGGGCTCAGCGCTTCGCCATATTCATCCTCGCGCGCATCCCCGCCCTCTCCTCCACCGCCGCCGTGCTTGTAAAAGGGATAGGCGGAAAAAGCCACTTCGTCACGCACGCGGCCGCCCAGCAGATCGCAAACGGGTTGCCCGACGGTGCGGCCGATGAGGTCGAGACAGGCGGTTTCGATGGCCGAATAGGTGCGCGGACCGCTGTCCAACGGATTCTCGCCGGGAACGAGATCGGTTTGAGAGCGCGCCAGACCTCCGCCGCCGCCTTCGACCATTTCGAGCAGGTCGCCCGTGATTCGATAAACGTCGGCGCCCACAAGTTTGTCGCGGAGCGCGCGCAGCGCCGCGGCAGGTTTTTCCCCGCCATAAGTCTCGGCGATGCCAACGACACCGTCTTCGCTTTCCAGCTCCAAGACAGTGCGCAGCGCATAGGGGGCATGCAATCCGTACGAGCTGCGTAGAGGCGGATCGGCAATCGCGATCGAATGCACACGCAGATTGGCGATTTTCAACGCCGACGAGGACAGGCTTGCGCTGGGTGAGGCCAAAGCGGTACTCATCATTGTAGTGGATCAAACATTCGGGGGACTGTTCAGTCCTGCTCTGTTGTGAGGGAGGGCAGTAGTCCCCTCCTGGGCGACGGGCCTGTCGCAAATCCCGATGTTAAAATAACGGCGACCTTATGCCGGACCCTCAGCTATCCGTCGTCATCCCGGTCCACAACGAGGAAAGCAGCCTTTTGCCGCTCTATGACCGCCTCGTCGGGGTCATCGAGATCTTCGAAAAATCGTTCGAAATCATCGTCGTTGACGACTGTTCCACCGACGGCAGCCGTGAGTTGCTCGCCAACCTGGTGGAGCACGACGAGCGTCTGCGTGCAGTGATGCTGCGCCGCAATTTCGGCCAGGCGGCCGCGCTCGCCGCGGGTTTCGAGATGGCCCGGGGCCGCATCGTCATCGCCATGGACGGCGACTTGCAGCACGCCCCGGAAGACATCCCCGCGCTGCTCGAGAAAATCGGCGAGGGCTACGACGTCGTCAGCGGCTGGCGCGCCAATCGCGTCGATAACGCTCTCACCCGCCGGCTACCCTCGCGCATTGCCAACTGGCTAATCGCCAAGGCCAGCGGTGTCGAACTGCGCGACTTCGGAACCACCTTCAAGGCGTATCGGCGCGAGGTGCTCAAAGACATCCGCCTGTATGGCGATCTGCACCGCTTCATTCCCGTGCTGGCGAGCATGCAAGGGGCGCGCATCAGCGAGGTGCCTATCCGCAGCATTCCGCGAGCCGAAGGCCGCTCGCATTACGGGCTCGGGCGCACCCTCCGCGTGCTATTCGACATTCTCACCATCCGCTTTCTGGTCAAGTATCTGACCCGGCCGATGCATTTTTTTGGCTCGATCGGTCTCGCTTGCGGCACGACCGGCGGGCTGATCCTGGCCGGCTTGGTGGTGCAGAAGCTACGAGGCATTCACGTCATGGTCGAGCACGGCCCGCTGCTGATTGCGGGCGCGGTGCTGGCGCTCACGGGGCTTCAAATGTTCTGCACGGGGTTGATCGGCGAAGTTTTGATGCGCACATATTTCGAAAGCCAGCGACGGCCGATCTACGCGGTGCGGGAGGTCTTGGAGCGCAAGCCGGGGGCTGTCTCCGAGCCATAGACGACGCCCGGTGCGTCCTGCCCTGCTTCGCGGCCGCTAGATTTGCACCCTAAGCCACACCGGTAAACACAGGCCGGTCTTCCCACATAAGCTACCCTGAAGAATCCGTGGCCTCCTCCGAACCCGTTAACGAGCGCATGCGCGAGGATTGGGATCGCCGCGCGCGCGAAGATGCTTCCTACTACGTCGCGTTCGGCCGCCGCCGGCAGACGCGCGAGGAATTTCTTTCCTCCGCCGGCGATGTACTGCGTTCGCTGCGCGAAGAGTACCGGCGATTTCCGCCGCGTACGAACTTTCGCGAGTTGGCCGCCCTCGAGATTGGCTGCGGCCCAGGGCGATTGATGGCGGCGCTGAGCGAGGATTTCGGCCGCTTGTTCGGCGTGGATGTTTCGGGCGAGATGGTGGCGCTGGCTCGCGAAAACCTCAAAGGCATTCCGCATGCGGGGGCGCGCCAAGGTAACGGCGCAGACCTCGCCGGCTTTGCCGACAGTTCGATCGACTTCTGCTACTCCTACGCGGTCTTTCAGCACATCCCTGACAACGGTGTGGTTCGAAATTACCTGCGCGAGGCCTGCCGGGTGCTGAAGCCAGGTGGTGTTTTCAAGGGGCAGCTCAACGGCTTGCCGCAGACGCGGCAGCCCGGCGCCGATGCGACGCCTGTGTGCGGCTGGTCGGCGCGCGCCGCGGTTTCTGAAAGCCCGGAGGAACAGCGCGTTGCCGTGGATACGTGGTGCGGCGTGGGGTTTCGCCCAGAAGAGATTGCGTTGTTCGCCGCCGAACAAGGGATGCAGTTGCTGGCCATGGACGGCTTCGACACGCAATATTTATGGGTCACCATGCGTAAGCCTTCCGAGCCGGCCAGCGCGGCGGAGGGCGGGGCCCGGATCGTGCGCGTGACCAACACCTACACCGCTGACGCGCTGATTCCGCGGGCCGGACGCTTTGCGAGCGCGTCGCTTTGGGTTCTCGATCTCGACGCTGCGGCCGATCTCAACAGCCTTCGGGTGATGGTCGATGGGGAGTCAACCGCGCCTTGCTTCATCGGCAAGCACGTTTGGAAAGGCCCGGCCCAAGTCAATTTCTATCTCCCTCCGGGTGTGCGTTCCGGAGTGGTGCCGGTTTGGCTGGAGTCGCGCGACAAAGCGCTCTCCGATGCGGCTCCGATGCGGGTGGTCGGCGCCGGACCGATGGTGCCCAAGCTGGTCAGTGTTAGCGACGGCGTGAATCTGCTTTCGCGTTTGTGGATCGAGAGCCGCTCCGTCAAGATCCATCTTGAGGAAGTCGGGCTGACGAACGCTGCTGAAGTGCGCCGGGCGCTGCACGCCGAAATCGGCGGCCATACGATCCAGGACCTCGACGTGTTTTGCGTCGATCCTCTCCCGCAGCGCTACGAAGTGAACCTCTCGATTCCCGCCGGCGTTGCGGCCGGTAGGCATCAGCTTGCCGTTTCGCTCGCGCGCCGGCGGTTTGCGCCGCTGGAAATCCAGCTCGCCGAATGATCACAGGCCCTGACAGCGCGGCGCAGATTTCCATTCAGGCCGCCGAATACGTTCGCCGGTATGGAGCGCTGGTTCCTTTCGACATCTCGCCTCCTTTGCTCCCCTTACTGATTGCGGCATTGGCGTTGGCCGGCATTCCGGAGACCACCGGCTACTTCGTCATTGCACTAACCGCGTATCTGGGGGGCTGCGCCGCTGTGTACGCGCTCGTGCTTCGCTACCAATCACCCCCGGTTGCCGCGTTCGCCGCGCTTCTCTACGCGCTCGCGCCCACACGAATGCCCCCGGCATCGTTCGAGCATGGCTCGCTGCTGCTTTCCTGGTCCTTTGCGCCGCTTCTGCTTTTCGCAGTCGATAGCGCTCGGCGGAACGCGCGCCCCGGGAACGTCGCGGCAGCGATCGCGGCCGCTGCAGGGATGTGGGCGGCGAATCCTTCGGGCGTAAGTACCCGCGAGCTTGTAGCGCTGGCGGAGCTGGTGCTTGTCGTTTTCGTTTGCCTTTTGCAAGGCGCGATCCCGCGACAGGTCGTGCTAGCGGGTTTCGCCGCTGTCGCGGGCTGGACTTTGTTTCTTGAGCCATCACCGGAACCGGTCCGTTCAAGGCTTGCGAGCCTCGCCCCCCGCGACGCGGTCGGTCGCGAAATTTTTGGCGCGGCCTCACTCGCGGTGGAAATGAATCCGGTCCGGGCGAGTGCTCGCGATGTGGTAGCCGGGCCCGGGCGCTTAGAGGAATCGATGCTGTGGCTGCGAGCAACGGCGGCCGGATTCCTGCTCAGCGGCGACCACGAGAAGTTTTCGCGGGCGTTGGACTGTATCGAGGAACAGGCTGGCTGGTGTCTCTACGTTTTGCCGAACCCGAACCCTGCGCCGGTGGTTCTCGTGTCACGGCGCCAATGGAAAAGCCTGCCGCCAATCCGCGGACTCTACGATGTCGAGAGTTTGAACCAATACGCGGCTTGGGCGGGGCGGCCCGAAGCCGCCGCTTTCGAGGAAGGCGCCGGCGCCGCGTTTGAAGTCGCGGCCGATCTCGGGCCGCTCGACATGTTTTTGATTCGCCGCAACTGCCAGCCCGGCTGGCGTGCTCTCGTGGTGAACGACAATTCCAGGGAAGTCCCGATCGAATGCGACCCGCTCGGGTTCATGGTGGTCGACCCCGGGCGCGAAGGGGAAACGCAGGTGCGGCTCGAATTTGAGCCGTCGTGGCGGCAGCGATTTTTCCCCGAAAGCCCTAACCTGAAGCCGTTGACGGACGGGCAGTTTCCTCGGATTGCCGCGGCCGGTATCGTCGAGGCAGCCGGGTTCCAGCGGCCACCGTTTCAGCCGGGTGCGTCGCTGTCGATCTTCGGCCACAACTTCGTGCCCGGCGACACACGCGTGCTATTCGGCGAAACCCCTGGCGAGGTTTCGTGGATTGGTCCGCAACAGATCAACGTTCGTTTGCCGCCAGACGTGGCGCCAGGTGAGTTGAACGTAGTGGTCGAGTCCGCGGGACGTGAGAGCTTCGCGGAAACGATCGAGATTGGGAAATAGCCTCGGCGATGACAAAGCCAGTTACACCGTTGACGCGCGAATCGCGATGGCTCACGGCATTCTTCCTGCTGCCGCTCGTCTGCATATTTGCTTGCGCCGCGCGAGCCGCCGGCGGAACCCCGGAGGATTTGCGCGGCAGGATCGGCTTCTATCAGTGGCGTGGACCCGCCCAGATCGGGCAAAGCGAGGACTTGCTGACACTCGCGCGTCAACGGGCCGTCGAAGCGGGCGGGCGAGTTTTTCGCTTCTATCTCGGCGGGCGATTCGACTACGTGTACCCGGTCCTCTCCCCGCGGCGGTTCGCGGACGACGGCATGGACGAGCCGATTACACTTGAACGGATCATGAGCCTGCCGCGCTACAAGGCTGTGCTCGCTGACCCGAAGATCGAGGCGATCGTGCTGACAGCCTACCCCGTGCATGACTATGGCGGCGGCCCCGACGATCTCAATCTGCTGCGGCCTTGGGGGCCGGAGCTCGAGCGCCTGGAACGCGAGCAGATCACAGCGCTCGGCCACTGGTTGTTTCGCGAGTTCGGCGATTCCGGTAAAACCGTTATCATCACCAACCACGAGGCCGACGAAAAGATCATGGACATCGCCAACTACACCGGGTCCCCCAAGGCGGCCATCGATACGTTTCGCGGCTGGATGCAAACTCGCTTCGAGGCCGTCGAAACGGTTCGCAAAGCCTATCCGAATTCGACACTGCGATTGTTTCATGCGCTCGAAATAGCGCTGGTGAACTTGCGGGTCGTGCCCTATCGCGGCGGCTTTCGCAAGGCCGTCCCGCAGCCTTCACGGCAAGAGGGCTGGAACGCCTTGTACGATGTCGTGCCGCACGTGCCGTTCGATCTGATCTCCTATTCGGCCTACGAGTCGGCCAACTCGCCCTACCAGACGCAAGACACCGACCATACGCCGGCGGAAACCGGCGTTCGCCTCGAACGGGACCTCAATCGCATTCGAGAAATCGCGCGGCCGTCGCTTTCCGCGGAGGGGCGCAAGCGATTCGGTGAGCGCTTCGTGATGATCGGTGAGTTGGGCTTCGCCCGGGACCGCTTCGAACATCTTCCTAGCGGCCCGATCCTGCCCCGGCTGTACGCGGCCCTTCGCGCAGCCGCCGAATGGGGTTCTCCGTACATCGTTTTGTGGCAGGTTTTCGATCACCCTCTCGACGGCGGCGAGGCCTGGGGCTTTGGCATGTACGACCGCGCCGGAAACGCTCCGCCGCTAAAGGCGCCGGAGGGTGGCTGCAACTCGATCCGCAAATGCCTGGAAGTGCTGTTTTCAAAGGGCTTCGATGGCTGGGCGGCAGAAAGCGAGTACTGACGCTCCGAAACCGATGCAATCCGTTCCAGTACCTACTCCCACCGGTAGAGAAGCAATGTGAGGTCGAGGACTGTCTATCGCAGGGCCGTTATTCGTAATGGGCAAAGATTCGTGCGCTCCACGAACTTGGCTTGCACTTCTGTCTCGACTGGGTTACAACCGTCTGGATGTCCCGTTCGCGCTCGCCGGTGAGACTTACTCTTTCCGGCTTCCCATCCAATCCCGACTATTCCCGCCTTGTCGAGGAGCGCGTGCTGACGCGCGTGCGGGAGGTCGATAGCGCCGCGCGGCAGCAGCCCCTGTCGCATTTGCGAGTTTCCTCGGACGCGCTGATTCCGATTGGCATGGAAATCGACGCCAAGGGCGCCGTCACCAAGAACGGCTACGGAGTTCTGCACCTGCCGTGGCTGGCTGAGCAAGACGGCGACTGGCCGCGGCGAGTTGAGCAGGAAATTGCCGAGATCCGCGAGAACATCAAGCAACAGCACGGCGTGGCGGTGAAGTATTTGATCTGGGCCGGCATGGGCGGCTCCGCTGAAGACAAAGCCTTTTATCAGACCGCCGGCCTGTTGAAGAAAAAGGTGCGCGTCTACATCCTCGACTCGACCGATCCAGCGAAGCTGCGGGCCATCCTCAACCATATCGAGACCGTTGACAAGCAGCCTCTCAAGCGGGCGCTGGCGAAGTGCCTCGTGGTCGGCATGGCCATGGGCATGACCTCGTATGAGCCGGTGGTCAATCTCGAAAAACTCGACGCGCTCTTCACGAAGCTGAAGATTCCGTCGGCGCACAATTTTTTGTGCATGACGCTGCCGGGCTCGATTCTCGACCGTTTCGCCGTCGAGCGCGGCTACCGGCGGGTTCCGCTGCAACTCGACGGAGGCAACACCACGGCCGGCCGGCACAGCGGGCCGTTGACGCGGGGCAGCCTTTATCCATTGGCCCTGAACGGCTGCGACCTCGAGAGCTGGGCTCGCGCCGCGGCGCTCGATCAAGAGCATATTCAGGCCGCCTTTCAACTCGCCGGATTTATCCAAGGCAACGCACTTCAGGGACGGAACAAGGTCACGCTGTTGTTGCCCGATTCGTGGAGCGGCGGCGCCGTTTGGACCAAGCAGGATTTCGAAGAGAGCCTCGGCAAGAGCGAAGAAATCGGCGTCAAAGTCGCCATCGGCGAAAAGATCAAGCTGGTGAACTACTTCCCGCGCAAGGACGAGCGCCAGGAGCGCTGCTTTCTGGTGGTGAACGTGGCGGGCGAGCGCAATGTTGACGCTTCCAAGGTCGCCGCGCTCAGGCGCGCCGGGTATCCGCTGGCGGTTTTGCAACTGAGCGGCGAGCCCGCGCTGCCCCGCTACATGCAGTTGATCCATTACGTGGTGTTCGCGCTCGGTTATCTGCGCAACATGAACTTCGTCACGCAGCCCGGCGTGGAGCTCTACAAAAAGATCGCCAATGAAATCCACCGCCAGGCGAAGAAGGCGGGAGGACTCGATCACGCCGCGGCATGGCGCGATCAGATGGACAGTCCGCACCGCTTGAAGTGGCGCGGCGGGCTGGCGGTCAATTTCGCGCCGCTGGTCGAATCGGGCCTGCTCAAGGTGGAGCAGCTCGACCTCGAGAATCGCAATGCCGCCGCCGTCTACGCCGCCGCTCTGACGGGGCTTGTCGAAAGCGGCAAGGTTAGCTACGGGGAACTGACCTACTTCGGAGACATGCGCTATCAACCCGCCGGCAAGCGGCTGCGCGTGACCCTCGATCGCGCGGGAGAGACCCTGTACCGTTCCCGCCTGAAGATGCCCGTGGATGTCTACGAAGGCCCCGCCATGAATCACTCCTATCATGAGATGATCATTGGATACGGCCGCGGCTTCAGCACCATCGTGCTGTCAGAAAAGCAGGAGAGTATCCGCCGGATTCAGTACGACGCCGACTACCATCGCGCCCAGTGGCTGGCAACGCAGAAAGCTCTGACCGAGAGGGGCCGCGCGGTCGTGGCGCTGACCGTGCGAGACTTGAGTGAGGGTAGCCGGCAGGCTATCCGCGAATTTTTCAGCGAAGTCGCGCGCCGCACCAAACGCCGTACCTGAACATGCCACGCTGGAAGGTCGCACGAGGAAAGAAGAAAGCCGGACCAGCGGGGCGGGCCACCGCCATCGGATGCGTTACCGCGATCGTGCTCGTATTGCTGTTCTTCCTGTTGATGTTCTGGATCGCTCTACGCCCCAAATAACCCAGCCGCGCGAGTTCGTGAATTTCCAGGATCGGGAATTCTTCGTGTGGCACGCCCTGAAAGGAACCGGCCGGTTCCCTCGAGACCTCGCCATCCGCAGCGAGCGAACCGGAAACCGGCACTCCGCAAACTAAACATGCGCACTGACGGACGACAACACGACGAGATCCGCCCCGTGACGATCACGCCGGGCTTTTTGCCGGCGGCCGAGGGCTCGGCGCTCATCGAAATTGGGCACACCAAGGTGATCTGTACCGCATCGCTGGAAGAAGCCGTGCCGGGGTGGCTGCGCGGCGGGGGCCGCGGCTGGGTCACGGCCGAGTACGGCATGCTGCCGCGCTCGACATCCACGCGTACGCAGCGCGAGGTCAACCGTGGGCGGCCCGGCGGACGCACGCACGAAATCCAGCGGCTCATCGGGCGCGCCCTGCGCTCCGTGACGCGCCTCGACAAGCTTGGCGAGCGCATGATCCATATCGACTGCGATGTCCTGCAAGCCGACGGCGGCACGCGCACCGCCGCCATCACCGGCGGCTGGGTTGCTCTCGCCCTCGCTCTCAAACAGATGGTCGATTTCCGCATGATCGCGGAAATGCCCCTCAGCGAACCGTTGGCCGCAATCAGCGTCGGCATGGTCGATGGAGCCGCCATGCTCGACCTTTGCTACGAAGAGGACTCCCGCGCCGAAGTCGATATGAACGTCGTGATGACGGCAGGCGGCGAATTCGCGGAAGTGCAGTCGACCGGCGAGTCGCGTACGTTCACGCTTCACCAACTCGAGCAGATGCTGGAGCTGGCAAAAAACGGAGTCGCCAAGCTCATCGAGGCCCAGCGGAGCATC
>JBBDWJ010000250.1:0-17089 GCA_040902925.1 Bryobacterales bacterium
CAAGCCGACTTTCAGTCGAAATCAAACCTACCGGCTTTAGCCGGTAGTTGTTCAGGGGTCATTGAGTCAAAATAAAAGCAGCGCTGGCGCGAAAGCCCGGCGCCCCGCCGATTCAAATCGAGGTCCAGAGCGCCGCGGCTGAGCCTTATCCGGCGCTGTTGGTGCGAATGGGTCCATCCGGGGTTCGAGTTGGGGCCTGCCGCGGTGTTCGCTCACGAGCCGATCGTCCCAAACGGCGCGAATCCAGGCTGCAGCGGTTACAATCATAGGGACCGCTTCGCGAATTCGCCGGGAAACTGAACTCATTGCCTTGATCACGGGCCGAATGCGACCGAATGCCCCTCGACAGAATGTACCTCGACCGAACGTACCGCGGCCGAATGGATAATAGCCGCCGCGAATCCAGGCGCCCCCTCGCAGCCGGAATCGCCGCGTGGGCCCTTATACTCCTGGGGACATATGTCTTACCGCCGCTACTATCGGCGCAGACGCCCTTGGCTTTGCAAGGTCCGCCCCCCGCGTCGATCGTGACGGTCCCGCAGCGCAACTGGGAAGCACTCGGCATCCCGGGGTGGGAACTGCGCCTGCTGGAACGCGTTCATCGCGGCGACGGCTACGAGGCTTACCACATCGCCTATACGTTGGGCGGCACGCACGCAACCAACCGCGTGCACCTGGCCGGATTCATGGCGCGGCCTTACGTGCGCGAGGGCGTTAAGTATCCCGCGATCATTCTCAATCACGGCGGCCTCGAAGGGGTCAGCGCGCCTTACCGCGAAGTGGCGTTCGAGCTGGCGCAGCGCGGCTACGTGGTGCTGGCTTCGAGCTACCGCGGGGAGCAAGGCGCCGAGGGGCGCTCGCAAGGCGCTATAGAATTCGCCAAGGGCGAAGTGCTCGACGTGTTGCAGTTAGTCGAACTGGCGCGCAGCCAGACCTTCATCGACCCGCAGCGCATGGGCATTCTCGGCCATGGGCAAGGCGCGTCGATCACGGTGCAGGCGGTCGGCCGCTCGAATATTTTCAAGGCCGCGGTAGCGATCTCGCCGCCGTTGTTTTCCGGCATGCCCGAGTATGGCTACGCCGGCATGCGCCTGCTGCACGAAATGTCGCCGCGGCTTTTCGGACACGAGCTAAACGAATACCAATTGCGGCGCGAGCTGTTGCAGCGCGATTCGTTCCGGTTTCTGCAGCGCATCCGCGCGCCGCTGTTGCTGGTTGGTTCCGATCAAGACCCCGGCTACGAAGATCAACTGCGTTTTGTGTCCAACCTCCAAAGCCGCGGCATCGACCACCGCTATTTGCGGTTTCCCGGAATACCGCCGGACTTCATGTTTTCCTACGACGACGGCACGCAGCCGGCGCGCTGGCGCGAGTCGCGCAACGACGCCTGGCGCGAGGTGTTTTCGTTTCTCGAAGAGCGCGTGCCAGTAGTCGCCGCCGAGTAGTCTCCAGCATTCGAGTAGCCCGTTGTTCAAATAGCCCAGCCATTTCCACGCTGATAGTGCTCTCGCGGAAACAGCGAGAGAATCCGGTAGCGGCAGGCTCTTTCGCCGGTCCTCACCGCGGGCCCGGCAAGATCTCTGCCCGTTTTCCCGCCTCTCTAAACGCTAATCACCGGGCACGGCGAGCGGCGCACGATATCGTAAGCGTGCGTGCTCAGCCTCCCCAAAATGCCCTCTTCGTGCGGCCTTCCGATGAGCAGCAGATCGAGGTTCTCGGATTCGACGGCGTCCGCTAGCAGGCGATCGGGTTCCGAAGTTGACGCCACACGGATATCGGCTTCGATGCCCTGGCCGGTCAGGATCCTGGCGATGCTTTCGCGCGCCCGCGGAATGAACTGGTCACGGATTTCCTGAGGTATTTGGGCTCCCGCAGTCAGCAGTTCCGCCGCCGGTGTGCCGTGAATCACTAGCAGCTTCCCGTGGTACGCCGCCGCGAAATCCGCGGCCCACCGCAATAGCCTCGTGGGGTCGTGCTCGAGATCCACCGCGACGCCGATGCGGCGATAGGGGCTCGGTGCGTGGTGCGGAATGCTTTCGACATGCGCTCCGGTAAACACGGGGCAGGCCACGTCGTTCAGCACTTTCGTGGTGACCGACCCCAGCACCAGCCGGCGGAACGGGCCGTAGCCATGCGTCGGCATCACGATCAGATCAGCGTGTTGAGTCTTCGCCTGTTCTTCGATGACCGACGAAGGGTCGCCTTGCTGCACCGACTTCGCCGTGCGTCCGTTGGCCGACAGCCGCTCGACAAACGAATCGAGCGCCTTGCTCACCGACGCAACCACTTCCTGAACCGGCGGCAGCGCCATGGCGCCCGTGAACCCGGCTTCGTAAGGAGGAAAGGTGTAAGGCACGGGTTCGACCGCATGCAGGAACGTGACCCGCGCATCGAAATGATTCGCCAGGTTGAGGGCGTGGTCCGCCGCCGGGCGCGAGTGTTCGGAGAAGTCGACCGGCACGAGAATGTGTTTGATTTTCAGCACGTCACACCTCCAGGTGTTCTGCCCGCTCCTGGCAGGAATCATCGCGGGCTGGGAAGAGCTTCCGTCACCGGCGCTTGGACCTGTTGGGATATGGACTCCGCTTGTCTGTCAGGAGCGGTTAGCGTTGTCGCGCGCGGGAACCCCTCGTGGATTTCACGCAGTTCGGCGGCGGCCCGGCTGTCATTGGACACCAGCGCGGCGGTGATATCGTCGCGGCGATCCAGCAGCTTGCGCAGAGCTTCGCGCACGGCAGGCGTTTCCGTCGCGGGCAGCGTGTCGCGCACGTGGTTAAAGAAATTTGTGGATTGCAGGCGCGCGCTGCCGAAATTGTCGTCTTCCGCCTCCAGGATGAGCGAGCTTAGCTGGTCGCGAAGCAAAGCCACCCGGAACTTTTCGTTGATTTCCTTGAATTCGGACTGCACACGGGCGGTTTCCGACTCCAGCGCCTCACGGCTTTCCTTGTAGGTCTGCTTGATCCGCTGATTCTCCACGTACATCGGGACCAGGCCCAACAGTACCCCCAGGAAAAAAAGGATGATGTTTTGGCGCATCGGATATCTCCCTCCCCGCAAGGCGGCTGCACCCCGGAACGCCCCGCATTTCGGTCCCAGCGGTCCCAGTGCCCAGAAAGCCACTTCGCTATGCTGTTGATGACTGGCGCGCCCGTAGTGTTTCAAGCGGTTTGCGCTTTCATTGCTCCGAGTTGACGCCTGACGACGCTTTGCGTTTTCCATGTGGGCCGGTAAGACGCCTTTTTGCCGCCCGGCAGCGCGAAGCGCGCGGATCTTGAAAGACGGAGTATGGCTGGCCCGGATCAGCGATTCTTGTTTTCCGATATCGATTTGGCGCGGCGGCTCGAGCGCGCCGAGGCGCGCGCCAATGCGGCGTTTGTCGAGGCCCGCGCGGCGGTCGATCCGCAAAGCGGCGCGCGATGGATCGAAGCCGGCGGCGCGTACGCCATGTACGACGGCGTTTCGTCGCCGGTGACGCAGACCTTTGGCCTGGGGCTGTTCGCGGATGCGACGAGCGCCGTGTTGGACCGGATCGAAGCCTTTTTTCGCGAGCGTGGCGCGCCGGTTTGCCATGAGGTGAGCCCGCTGGCCGGCGTTCCTCTGGCCGCGCTGCTGGCCGAGCGCGGCTACCGGCCCGTGGAATTCAGCAGCGTTACCTATCGGGCCATGGACCGCGGCGGCGCTCTGGGCCTATCGCTCAACGAGAACATCCACGTCCGCCCGGTCGAGCAACACGAGGGCGAGTTGTGGGCGCAGGTTAGCGCCAAGGGGTGGAGCGAGGATTTTCCCGGGGTGACGGACTTTCTGCTGGCGCTGGGCGCGATCAGCACGCGCCGCGCGCACACGATTTCGTTTCTCGCGGAACTGGAAGGCCGCCCGATTGGCGCCGGCGCGTTGTGCGTGCATCAGGGCGTGGCCTTGTTCGCGGGCGCCTGCACGATTCCCGAGGCTCGCAGACAGGGCGCCCAGCGCGCCTTAATGGATGCCCGATTTCGCTATGCGGCCGAGCATGGTTGTGACGTCGCGATGATGGGCGCCGCGCCGGGCAGCGCTTCGCAACGCAATGCCGAACGGTACGGTTTTCGCATTGCTTATACGCGGACGAAGTGGCAACTCTCGCACAGCTCCGCGTAACAATTTCGTGACCAATTTTGAGTGCGCTGGCTGAGAAAAGCGCACGCGGTTTGGCCCGACTTTCGGCTAGCATGGGAGCATGATGTTTCGGCGGCTGCTTCTTCATGTTGTCTTAGGACTCTTGCTTGCTCCTTGGGCGCTACTTGCGGCGGAGAAGCGGCAGACCGAGAACCTGATCCTGGTGACTGTCGACGGGCTTCGCTGGCAGGAAATTTTTCGGGGCATCGACCCGGCCTTCATGAACGCGGAAGAAGCAGGCATGGAAGAAGCCGGCGCGGTCCGTGATCGATTCTGGGCGGAATCAGCGGCCGAGCGCCGCCGGTTGCTGCTGCCCTTTTTCTGGACCGAGCTCGTAAAGCAGGGCGTGCTGCTGGGCAATCGCGACCAGGGCAGCTCGGTGCGAGTCACCAACCGATATCGCGTTTCCTATCCCGGCTATTCGGAGATTCTTACGGGCCGGGCGCAGGACGATGCGATCCGCGGGAATGATCCGATTCAGAATCCCACCGAGACCGTGCTCGAGTTTCTGCGCCGCAAGTGGAAGCTGCGCAGCGACCAAGTCGCGCTGTTTGGTTCCTGGGAAGTTTTTCAGGCGATCGGCGCGCGCGAGCCCGGCTCGATCTTCATCAACGCCGGCGCGCGGGCTCTCGAAGGTGCGCGCCTTTCGGAGCGTCTGCGGGAGCTGAGCCGGATTCAGTTCGAGGTTCTGCCGCCGTGGCGCTCGGTTCGCCACGACTACGTCACTTTCGAGATGGCCTTGGAATATCTCAAGACGGTGCGGCCGCGCGCCATGTATATCGCGTTCGACGAGACCGACGACTGGGCGCATGACCACCGCTACGACCGCGTGCTAGAAAGCGCCGCCCTGTTCGACCAATGGATGCGCCGCCTCTGGGAGACGTTGCAATCCATGCCGGCTTACCGCGGCAAGACTACGCTGCTCGTGACGAGCGACCACGGCCGCGGCGGCACGCTCAAAGACTGGAACAGCCACGGCGGCGATGTCGAAGGCGCCGAGTTCATCTGGATGGCCGCCATGGGCCCGGATACGCCGGCCGCCGGGGAAATCAGCGCCGGCGAGGAATATTTCCAGCGCGATATCGCCGCGACCCTATTGGAGCTTGCCGGCATTGACCACGCCGAATACCAGGGGGCCGTGGGCAAGCCAATCCGGGCTTTTCTGAAGCCTTGACAGCCCAGGCTCTGAAGCCTTGGCCCGTCCGAACTCGGGCCCGAACCTACCCCGTGAACCTTGCCGCGAACCTGCCCGGCGGACTTGCTCCGGCGAACCGCGCGCGGCCACGACCGGGCAGGCCATGACCGGGCAGGCCGCGAACTTGGCGGCCCCGGCGCGGCCGGTCATTGTGCGAACCGGCACATCTTAGGGTCCGCTCCGGGCGGCCAGGAATTTTTCTTGCTTTGTCGGCGCGGCCTTGCGGTTGTAAAATGGACACTTCGATCCCCCACGGTCTTTTGCCAGCCCGGCGATCCCCCCTGACGGCTGCTGACCGATCCAAACCGGAGAAGTGTGTGCATGAGATCCGTCTCAGTCCGAAGGATTTTCTTCGCCGTGGCTCTTGCGATCGTATTTGGCTCAATCCAAAAAACTTCAGCGGCTCCACAGCTTGATTTGCTACGCGGCCCAACGGGTCCGACAGGGCCGGCTGGTCCTGCGGGGCCAGGTGGTCCGGAGGGACCCGCGGGGTTGTCGGGAACGCCTGGACAACCAGGACCCGGCGGTGCGCCGGGGCTCCCGGGCTCGCTAGGACCGGTTGGGCCGCAAGGACCACAAGGGGCTATAGGGCCGGTAGGACCGGCTGGCACCATCGGGTTGCGCGGCGAGCCCGGCGCCGCCGGACCGCAAGGCAGGGACGGCCGTAACCCGCCCACTTTGCGCCAGATCGCCCTGCAGCGCTGGTACCAGGTTTCCGAACTGGGCGTTCAGTTTCCGGTAGGCTCGCGCCCTAAATCGGTCGTCTTCGACGGCAGTTTCCTGTGGGTCGTCAACGAATTGAGCGATGAAATCACCCAGGTTCGCGCCAGTGACGGCGTTGTGGTCAATCGCCTTAGCGTGAAAAGCCCCGTCGCCGCGGCTTTTGACGGCGATCATCTTTGGGTCACCAGCGCCCAGGGCAACACGGTGACCAAGGTCAATCTGCGTTATTCGAATGGCGTTGCCAGCCCCCTGGTGGCCGGCTCGTTCGCCGTCGGTTCGAATCCCGTGGCCGTCCTTTACGACGGCGCGCATGTTTGGACCGCGAATTTTAGCGACAACACGGTGACGAAACTGAGGGCCGCCGACGGCGCGAATCTGGGTTCGTTCGCGGTTGGAGCCGGCCCGTCCGCGCTCGCCTTTGACGGGCTCTACTTGTGGGCCGCGAGCGAGTTTGATGGCACCGTTACCAAGCTGCTGGCCTCCGATGGAGCCGTAAACGGGGTTTTCGCGGCCGGTCCCGGCCTGTCGAGCCTGGTTTTTGACGGCCTGAACTTGTGGGTCGCCGCCAAGGCGGACAACAGCGTCCGCAAGCTGAATCCAGCGGACGGGGCGGTGCTGGCCACCTACGCCGTGGGCGAAGGTCCGTCAGCGCTTGTGTTTGACGGCCAGAGCATCTGGGCCTCGAACGCGGTGGGGAATAGCGTGACGAAATTGCGAGCCGCCGACGGTTTCCTCGAGGGAACCTACCCGACGGGCCACGTCCCTGTGGCGGCGTGTTTTGACGGCTCGAGCGTCTGGATCACGAATCAGGCGAGCAATACTCTGTCGAAATTTTAGAAGCTGCCATGGTTCCGAACGCGGCCCCACCGGGAGAGACTCGGCGGGGTTCCGGCGCTTTGCGGGGTGCGGATAGGGAATCCGTGGCGCGGAGCTATCGCGCCGCGGTTGCCGTCTGCATCCGCGGCTCCTTCCAGATTTCGATGTAGGGCTGCAACGACTTCATCAGCTTGTCGAATTCGGCGAAGGTGAGCGACTGCGCTCCGTCGCTCCAGGCGGATTCCGGTTTCGGGTGGACTTCCACCATCAGCCCGTCGGCGCCGACCGCCACCGATGCCCGCGAAAGGGCGGGGATGATGCTGCGCTTGCCGCTGGAGTGTGCCGGATCAAGCAGCACCGGCAGGTGCGTCAGCTCGTTGAGGATCGGCACGGCCTGAATATCCAGCGTATTGCGGGTTGCCGTCTCGAAGGTGCGGATGCCGCGCTCGCACAGAATCACGTTGGGGTTGCCGTGCGTGACGATGTACTCGGCGGAAAGCAGCAGTTCTTTGATCGTCGTGCTCAGGCCGCGTTTGAGCAGCACGGGCCGCTTGACCCGTCCCATCTCCTTCAATAGCGGAAAGTTCTGCACGTTGCGGGCGCCGATTTGCAGCACGTCGGCGTATTCGGCGATGATGTCCACGGTGGTGACCGTCATGATTTCGGTAATCACGGCGAGGCCCGAGGCGTCACCCGCCTTGCGCAGCAATTTCAGGCCTTCTTCTTCGAGGCCCTGAAAATCGTAGGGCGAGGTGCGGGGCTTGTAGGCGCCGCCTCGCAGGGCGGTCGCGCCCGCCTTTGCCACGGCGTGCGCGGTCGTCACGATTTGTTCCTCGGTTTCGACCGAGCAAGGGCCGGCCACGACAAAAAACTCGTCGCCGCCGATCGAGCCTTTACCGACCGGGATACGCGTCTTTTCGGCCTGGTACTGTTTGCTCACGAACTTATATGGGGCCGAAATCCGAACCGCGCTTTCGACGGCGTCGTAGGAATGTAAAGACTCAAGACAATGTGTCACGTCACCCACCCCCACAGCGGCAATCACCACGCGCTCGTCGCCCTGGATCGAATGGACCTTGTAGCCGAATTCTTCAATTCGCCGGCAGACGTGGTCGATCTCTTCTTTGCTCGCGCCGAGCTTCATCGAGATAATCATGATGTCCTCTAAATAAAAAACCCACTCCGGCGAGTGGGTTCGGTTTCACTTCGTCGCTGATGCAAACCTACGCCACTCTACGGACAATTAGTCCGTAAATCGGAACCACCAGTAGGCGTAAAGTTGCATCACCGAATGCTAATTTTTACCACGGAGATGGACGGCTTGTCCAGAAGGATTTTTTCGCGGCTGGCGAGCTATGTTGTTGAAACCGCCACCACTAGGGCGTGCTGAGAGGCCCCGGTCCGGCCACGATCTGCCGTAGAATCATGAGAATCCATGCGTATCGGAATTGACACCGGCGGGACGTTCACCGATTTCGTGATTTGGGACGGGGAACGCTGCCGGACGCATAAAGTGCGCTCGACGCCGTCCGATCCCGCGCAAGCGATTCTGGCGGGACTCGAGGAATTGCTCGGCGCAGAGCGAGCCGCAGCCGAGATTGTGCACGGCTCGACGGTGGCAACCAATGCGCTGCTCGAGCGCAAAGGCGCGCGCACGGCCTTCGTCACAACAGAGGGTTTTGAGGACCTGCTGACGATCGGCCGCCAGAACCGGCGGGAGCTTTACAACTTTTTCGCACAGGCTCCCGCGCCGCTGGTAGGTTCGGATCTGACGTTCGGACTGCGCGAGCGTACCTTACACGACGGCTCGATTCACAAGGCGCTCGACCCGGCGGCTGCCGAAGACCTCGCGCGGACGCTGTACGATCTGGGCGTCGAGTCGGTCGCGGTGTGTCTGTTGCATTCCTACGTCAACGGCTCGCACGAGCGCTGCCTCGCCGAAAAACTAAAAAGCTGCGGGGCGGGCCGCCAGCGGCTATTCGTTTCGCTTTCGCACGAGGTGCTGCCCGAATACCGCGAGTACGAGCGCGCCGCGACGACGCTGGTTAACGCTTATGTTTCGCCGTTGATGGGCCGCTATCTGGGGCGGCTCTCCGAACAGCTCGGGGAGACTCGGCTGCGGGTGTTCCAATCGAATGGCGGCTCGATTTCCGCCGAGGCCGCTGGCCGCAGCGCGGTGCACACGGTGCTGTCAGGACCGGCCGGCGGAGTGCTAGGCGCCGCCGCGGTAGGGCGCGCCGCCGGATTCGAGCGCCTCATCAGCTTCGATATGGGCGGCACCTCGACCGATGTGTCGCTCTACGACGGGCGCTTTACCTATTCGACCGAGGCGACGCTCGGTGATTTTCCCATCCGCGTGCCGATGCTCGACATTCATTCGGTGGGCGCCGGCGGCGGTTCGATCGTCTGGCTGGATTCAGCGGGAGCCCTGCGCGTCGGGCCGCACAGCGCGGGCGCGCAACCGGGGCCGGTGTGCTACGGCGAGGGAGAGCAGATTACCGTCACCGACGCGAACCTGCTGCTTGGCCGTATCGACCCGGCGCGGTTTCTTGGCGGGCGCATGCAGCTCGACGTCGAGCGCTGCCGCGAGGCGATGAACCGTTTTGCGGAAACGCTGGGAGTGCCGGCCGAACAAGCGGCGCGCGCTATCGTTGATGTCGCGAATTCCAATATGGAGCGGGCGATTCGCGCCGTCTCGGTGGAGCGCGGCCATGATCCCCGCGAGTTCGCGCTGTTGAGCTTCGGCGGCGCGGGCGCGCAGCACGCTTGCGAACTGGCCGAGCGGCTGGAGATTCCCACGGTCATCGTGCCGCGCCACGCCGGCGTTCTTTCGGCTTTAGGAATGCTCGTGGCCGATTGTGTCCGCGACTATTCGCAGAGTATTCTGGCGCGGCCGGCCGCCGAGGTCTTCGCGGAGCTGGAGCTGCGCGCCGCAGGGGAGTTCGCCGAGCAAGGTTTCGCCGAGGTCGTGTACGAGCGCCATGTCGATTCGCGCTACCGCGGGCAGTCGTATGAGATCACGGTTCCTTGGCAAGACCGCGATACGTTTCATGACGCCCACCGCCGGCTTTACGGCTATGACCACCAGGGCAGGGAAGTGGAACAGGTGACGGCGCGGTTGAAAGCCGTGGGAGTGGTGGAACAGGCGGCGAAACTCAATCTCGCCGCGCCGTCGGACGAGCAGGAATTTTCCAGCGTGTTTGTCCCCGAGGCGTGGCGCGGGCAAGAGGATGCGGCGCGGAATCTGGTGCTGCGGCGCGCGGTGAAGTAGCGGATTTCACACCAGGCGAATAGGTGGATATGATGCAGTATCGGCGGCGCAAAGCGCGGCCGCGAAAGTGGAGACAGGTGCTATCGCCTGTCCCGGCGCGAAGCGCCGGCCCCAATGCCGTGCTTCAGCGGCGCCGAACGGTAAGGGTAAAGCTGTCAGGAATCCATTCCCGGGCAGAGAACCAAGTCAGAAGGGCCGCGCCCGCGGTGCGGCGGACAGGCGCTACCGCCTGTCCCTACTTGGAACGGTCAGCACTCAACAACGTCTACGGCAACACGAACTTCGATGAACAGCAAGAACCTCGACCTCGAAATTTTCCGCAACCTGTTCGTTTCGATCGCCGAAGAGATGGGCATCGTGCTGCGCCGCACATCCTTCTCGGCCAACATCAAAGAGCGGCGCGACTACTCTTGCGCCGTTTACGACGCCGCGGCCGAAACGATTGCCATGGGCGACCACATGCCGGTGCATCTTGGCTCCATGCCGGCTTCGGTCGCCGAAGCTTTGCGCAGCCAGACGCTCGGTCCGGGCGACGTGGTCATGCTCAACGATCCTTTTCGCGGCGGCACGCACCTGCCCGATATCACGACCGTCTCGGCGGTCTTTGTCGACGACGGCGCAACGGACTCGCCGGCCTACTACCTCGCCACACGAGCCCATCACGCCGACGTCGGAGGCATGTCGCCCGGCTCGATGCCGCTGGCCACCGAGATCTATCAGGAAGGCCTGCGAATCCCCCCGGTGAAGCTGCTCCGGAACGGCGAGTTTCAGCAGGACGTTCTCGATCTGGTGCTTGCCAACGTGCGTACGCCCGAGGAACGCCGCGGCGATCTCAGCGCGCAGATTGCGGCCCACCACGTCGGCGAGCGCCGCTTGCGCGAAGCCACGCGCAAATACACTCGCGAGCGGCTGGCGTCCGAAATGTCGGCGCTCAAGGACTACACCGAAACGATGATGCGCAACCGGCTGCGCGATATCCCCGATGGGGCCTATGAGTTTGAGGACTTCCTCGACGACGACGGTTTCGAATCCGGTCCGGTGCTCGTTCGCTGCCGTCTGCGGATCGAAGGCGGCCGGGCGATCGTCGATTTTTCCGGATCGGCGCCGCAAGTCCGCGGCGGAATCAACGCCAACCGCGCCGTGACCGTTTCGGCCACGATGTATTGCTTTCGCTGTCTCGTCGAGGACGATATCCCTTACAACGCAGGGCTGATGCGCCCGATCGAAATCGTCACCGAGCCGGGAAGCGTTGTCGACGCGTGCTTGCCCGCGAGTGTCGCGGCAGGCAACGTCGAAACATCGCAGCGCATCACCGACGTCGTCTTGGGGACGCTCCACCAGGCGCTGCCGGGCCGCATTCCCGCGGCTTCTTCCGGCACGATGAACAATCTCACCTTGGGCGGCGTCGACCCGCGCACCGGCGAGCCCTTTGCCTACTACGAGACCATCGCCGGAGGCATGGGCGCGCGGCCAACCGCCGACGGTTTTGACGCTGTGCACACGCACATGACCAACAGCCTCAACACGCCCGTGGAGGCGCTCGAAAATCTTTATCCGTTGCGCATCCGCCGTTACGCGGTCAGAAAACAATCGGGTGGCGCCGGCCGTCACCGCGGCGGCGATGGCATCGTGCGGGAATTCGAGTTTCTTACCGATACGGATATTACCTTGCTCTCCGACCGACGCGCGCGTGGGCCGTACGGGCTTGAGGGCGGCGAATCGGGCAAGCCCGGCCTGAACCGGCTCAACGGCCAGACGATTCCGTCGAAAGGCAGTTTGCGGGCCAAGCCCGGCGCGGTTTTGACGATTGAGACCCCGGGCGGCGGGGGATATGGTGCGCGGTCTGACAGCTAGCGCTCGAGATGCATGGTGCGCAGGGGCGCAGGGGGACATCCACGTTTCGCGCACCGAATGAATCATCGGCTCCGTGTGAGGCCATGGGTAGCGCGAAACATGGTGTCTGTCCCCGCCGGTATCCCGCCGGCATCGTCGGCACTGCTGTGGGTATTGGGTTGGCATCCGAGCCCACGGAATCAAAACCGCCTGTTTGCTAACTTGAAAGGTAGAGCTTCCCCCGGATGCCGGCACTCGATTCCCTACTAGCCAACAATTTTTCCCCTCCAGTCCGCATTCGCGGACTGGGGCTGTTCCGATCCGGGCGCGTCGAAATCATCTCGGGGACGGCCTGGGAAGTCGAAGCCGAGGTTCAAGGCAGCGAGTTCTATGCGGTCCACTTGCGGCTGTTGAACAACGAAGTTCACGTGATTTGCTCATGCCCTTACTACGAGGGCACGGGGCCGTGCAAACATCTGTGGGCGACGATTCTACAAGCGGAATCGGCTAAGTTACTGCGCGGCGACGTGGCTTTGAGCAAGCTTGTGATGGTCGAGCAAGTCGCGCTGGAAGAGCTGGAAGACGACGATCGCGACGACGGCGTATCTCTCGACAAGCCTTGGAAAGCGACTACGACGCTACGCCCGGGGCTGCAGCCGGTGCCCGCGAAACGGGTTTTGGTCGCGCCGCCTCCCGACTGGCGCCAGCGATTGGAGTCGTTCGAGCCTTTCGGCGACGACCGCGATGCGGACGATTGGCCGGCCAATCGCCGCCTGCTGTATTTGATCGACCCCGCGGCCAGCCACGACCCGGGCGCGATCACTTTGGAAGTCGCGCAGCAAGACCGCAAAATCAACGGCGATTGGAGCAAGCCAAAGGCCGGCCGCATGCGTCTTGGCCAGATGCGGCGCTTGCCCGACGCCGAGGATCGCGAAATCCTCAGCATGATCATCGGCGGCCGCTTTTCGTATATCTCGTCGTGGGTCGAAATCGACTCGCTGGCGCGCCTGCTCAGCCCGCTGGCTGAGATGCTCGTGCCGCGCATCTGCGCGACGGGGCGCTGCGGACTGCGCTTGCACGGCGAGGCCGACTGGGTTCCGATCACCTGGGACGACGGCGAGGCTTGGCAGCCGGCCTTCCGTGTTCACCGCGACAAGCATCAGTGGGTGTTCGAGGGTTTCCTGCGCCGCGGCTCGGAAACGCTGGCGCTTTCCGACACCGTGTTGATCAGCCCAGGCCTGGTTTTCACCAGAACGGCCGCCGCGCCTCTCGAAGCCGGGGAAGTGTTTCCGTGGCTGCGTGCGTTTCGCAGTGGCGAGCGCCTGACCGCGCCCGAGAAGGACGGCGAGGAATTTGTGGCGCACCTGCTGAACGCGCCGCTGCTGCCGCCGGTCGAGGTTCCCCCCGAACTCGCCTATGAGCAAGTCGATGTCGTTCCCCAGCCGCGGATTCAAATTGCGCCGGCGGAGGGCTATCGCAAAAAGCTTGTCGGCCACGTGCAGTTTAGCTACGACGGCAATGCGATTGCACAAAATGAGCGCCGCCAGGGAGTTTACGACGCGGCGAAGCGGCGGCTGATCCGCCGCGACGCGCGGGCCGAGCAGGCGGCTCTGGATCGCCTAGCGGAGTTCCGGCTGCGCCCGCATCAGCCGGCTTATTGGGAGCGCGCGGTCCCCGGCTGGGAAGTTCCCGCGACAAAGCTGACGCCGCTCGCCATGGGGTTGTCGGCCGATGGCTGGCTGGTTGAGGCCGAGGGAAAGCTGTTCCGGCAGGCCTCGGGTTTGCGGCTCGACGTCAGCTCCGGCATCGACTGGTTCGAACTGCACGGCGAGGCCGACTTCGGCGAAGCGCGCGCCGCGCTGCCCGAACTGCTCAAAGCGCTCCGCCGCGGCGAAAAGACGGTGCTGCTTGACGACGGCAGCTACGGGCTGCTGCCCGACCAATGGCTGGCGCGGCTCGAATTATTCGCAGGCATCGGCGAGCCGCAGGGCGATCATTATCGCTTTCGGCCCAACCAGGCCGCGCTGCTCGATGTGCTGCTGGCTGAGCAGCCCGGCGTCAACGTCGACGAAGTCTTCGACCGCGCTCGTCGCCAGTTGCGCGAGTTCGGCGGCGTGAGCGCGGTCGAGCAGCCGGCCGGCGTCACAGGAGAACTGCGCCGCTACCAGCGCGAGGGGCTTGGCTGGATGCGTTTTCTCGAACGCTTCGGGTTCGGAGGCTGTCTCGCCGACGATATGGGCGTTGGTAAGACCGTGCAGGTGTTGGCGCTGCTCGAAGCGCGGCGCGCCGCGGCGATTGGGAATTTTGCGGTCGCCGCGGCCCAAGTGTCCGGCTCGAACTCGAAGCCTTCAGCAGGCGGCGCTAAGACGCCCGGCCGCAACGCAAAGAGCCCGGCGGGTAACGCCAAGGCATCGCCAGCCGCGCAGGAATTGAGTGAACCGGAGAAAGTTTGGCGGCCGTCCCTTGCCGTGGTTCCGCGCTCGCTCATCTTCAACTGGATCGAGGAGTCGGCGCGATTCACGCCGCACCTGCGGCTCAAGGATCACACGGGCGCGGTTCGCACGACAGCGGATTTCGCGGACTATGACTTGATCCTGACCACTTACGGGACGCTGCAGCGCGACATCGCGGCGCTCAAAGATATTCCGTTCGAGTACGTCATCCTCGACGAAGCGCAAGCGATCAAGAACCCGCAGACGAAATCCGCGAAGGCGGCCCGCTTGCTGAAGGCGAATCACCGCCTGGCTCTGAGCGGCACGCCGGTCGAAAACCATCTTGGCGAGTTGTGGAGCCTGTTCGAATTTCTCAACCCCGGGATGCTCGGCTCGTCGTGGCTGGGCAAGAAAACGTCGCAGACGCTGAAAAATCCCGACGAAGCGACCCGCCACACGCTGGCGCGGGCGCTGCGGCCGTTCATACTTCGCCGCACCAAGGAGCAAGTGACCCCCGAGCTGCCGAAGAAGCTCGAGCAGACCTTGCTCTGCGAGGTGCAGGGCCCGCAGCGGCGGCTCTACAACGAGCTGCGCGACCACTACCGCCGCTCGCTGATGGGAACGATCGACAAGCAGGGGCTGGCGCGCTCGAAGATGCACGTACTCGAAGCGCTGTTGCGGTTGAGGCAGGCGGCGTGCCATCCCGGTTTGATCGACGTAGCCAAGGCCGGCGAACCCAGCGCCAAGCTCGACACGCTGATGCCGCGGCTGGCCGAGGTCCTCGACGAGGGCCACAAGGCGCTGGTGTTTTCGCAGTTCACGAGCATGCTCGCGATCGTCAGAAAACAGCTCGACGCCGAAAAGGTCAACTACGAATATCTCGACGGCAAGACGCGCGACCGCCAGGCATGCGTCGAGCGGTTTCAGAACGACCCGGAGTGCCGCCTGTTTTTGATCAGCCTCAAAGCCGGCGGCCTGGGGCTCAACCTGACCGCGGCGGAGTACGTTTTTCTACTCGACCCCTGGTGGAACCCGGCGGTCGAAGCGCAGGCAATCGACCGCGCCCACCGCATCGGCCAGGAGCGCCCGGTATTCGCCTACCGCCTGATCGCCAAAGATACGGTCGAAGAAAAAATCCTCGAGCTGCAGCGTTCCAAGCGCGACCTGGCCGACGCCATCATCACGGCCGACAACAGCGTCATCGGCTCGCTAACCCGCGAGGATCTGGAACTGTTGCTGTCGTAGCAAGGCCCAAAGTGACACAGACAATCCTGTCTGTGCTCTTAACTTTGCCTTTTGCAATTTGCCTTTTGCCTTTCTCGTTCTCTCCCTCTTCCTTCACCCTGTTCCTCAACCCCTCCCCTTCGCCCCGCGCTTTCCCGCGGAATCCGTCCACCCCAAGCCGCCTGCGGCTAGCGGCAGGCGAGAGCGCCCGCCGCTATTGTCAACCGGCTGCTGTTAACCTCCGAGCCACGCCGAGCGTTAAGGGGGTGAAAACAGGAGGCAACCATGCCCTTAGATCAGTCCACCGTCGGCATCTTGATCCCTTTGGGTGCTTTTGTAATGGTGGCTATCATCGTGTGGGTGGCGTCTAACGAGAAACAGGCCAAGGCGCGCTATCGCGCCGAGGTCCAGAAGGAGTTGATCGCCAAGTTCGGCTCGGGCCGCGAGCTGTCCGAATTCCTCAACAGCGAAGGCAGCCGCCACCTGTTGGGTGCCCTTGGGAGTCCCCGGGAGGACCCACAGCAAGACCCCAGGCACAAGGTCATCGGCATGATCACGGGTGGCCTCATCTGCGCGTCTATCGGCGGGGCGTTTTTCTACATTGGGATGTCTTGGGGCTTCCCCTTCCTGCTGGTGGGTTTGATCATGCTGGGCGTGGGCGGCAGCTTGTTGATCTCCGCCGGAATCAGCTATTACCTCTCGAAGAAGTGGGGGCTGGACCAACCAACCGGCGGCGATCTTCCCAGAAGCTCATAAACCGGGGATTGTGCATGCAACAAGCGGGGCTCTATGATCGGGGACGCCACAGCGCCGGCAGCCTTTCCCTCGTCACGCCTCGCCGTGGACCCAAAGGCTCGAGCCATGGACCAGTCGCAATTCCGCGCGTTCTACGAAAAAACAGCGCCGGCTTTGCGGGCTTACATCTGCCGCAGTTGCGGCTCCGTCGATCTCGCCGACGACATTTTGCAGGATGCATTCCTGCGCTTCTTGCGCGCGGCGCCGGCCGGAATGGAGGAACCGCAAATGCGCTCGTACCTCTATCGCACGGCCGAGTCGCTGATCGCCGATCACTGGCGGCGCTGGAAGCGCGAGCAGCGCTGGGAAGTCGACTCCCTGTTTCAGAAAGAAGCGCCGCCCGACCGCGATATGGGCGATGACATGACGCGCGCCTTCCGCCAACTCAAGCCCGATCACCGCTCGCTGCTGTGGCTGGCGTATGTCGAAGGCTTCGACCACCGCGAGATCGCCGCCGCGCGGGGCGTGGGCGAAAAAAGCGTGAAGGTGCTGCTGTTTCGAGCGCGCAAGGCGCTGGCGGATATTCTCGGGCGCGCCGGGCTGGGGCCGGAGGCAGCGTGATGCAAGCCGAAACTTGTCCACAGGAAACGGCGGCGATCCGGGCACAGCGCTCGGGTCAATGGGAGCCAGCGCTCACGGCTCACGTTGACG
>JBBDWJ010000251.1:0-16964 GCA_040902925.1 Bryobacterales bacterium
TCGGAGATGAAATAGAGCGTGCCGCCGGGCGACCATTGCGGCTGAAAAATCGATTCGTCCACGCCGCCGGCGACTAGTCGCGGATCGCCCAGAGCGCCGTTGGGAAGGATCTCGGCAACGCGCAGTTCGGAGCCGTCCCAGGGCATGTTGGGGTGCCGCCATTCGAGCCAGCACAGCCGCGTTCCGTCGGGGCTGAGGCGCGGGTCCGAATAAAAATCGGCGCCAGAGGCTAGAACGGTTTGACCGCGATCCCCGGAAAGGTCGATCGCGACAACCGTGTTGACGGCTTCGCGGCCTGCTTGGGTATGGTCCTCGCGGATGGCGATCAAGCGATTGCGGCGGTGGTCAACGATGCCGTCGGCGTACCGCCAGGCGGCCTCGGGCGTGATGGGCCGCGGCGGGTCTCCCGGTGCAACGCTGTAGAGACGCTGATCGTTGAAGTTCGTAAAGAAAACTGTTGCGCCAGCGAGCCAAAACCCGCCGCCGCCGTATTCGTGAACCCTTGTGCGCGCGTTGAAGGGTTCCGGCGTTATTTCCTGGGTGGCTCCGTGGGGAGTCCTGCGCACGATGGCATAGCGGCCTGCTTCGCGCGGCCGCCCTTCGGTCCAATAGATGTCGTTACCGGAGACGGCGATCTGCCCTAGTCGAATCGATTCGGCTACGATCACCGCGGAAGTGATCGGCGATTTCCAAAACCCGTACTCGGCGGTTTGTGGCATGAGTTACTCGGAATGTTAACGAGGGAACCACCAGGGTAGCACCTCGCCCACACCAGGAATGGCCGGCTGCCCGCGTGTAATTTTACGCGCCGAACCGCGACGGCTGCCCGGTCGCTTCGAGCACTGCCGCCCACAACTCGTTCTCTTCCCGCATGCGCTTCTTGCTGCTCACCACCATTTCGATCGGCACATAGACGAAGTGGTTCTGCCAAAAGCCGACGATCAAGTCGGTCTTGCCGGCCATGGCTGCGTGGACGGCATTCCGCCCGAGTTGGTCGCACAACAGACTGTCGCCTGTGTTGGCCGGGGTGCTGCGAATCAAGTAGCTCGGGTCGATGTAGCGCAGCACGATCGGGACGCCCTCGCGGCAGAAATATTCCTGGATACGCTCCTTGAGGAACATCCCTATGTCGCGGTGTTTACGGTTTCCAGAAGCGTCGTATTCCGCCGGCCCGCTTTCGAGCAGATCCTGCCCGGCGCCCTCGGCGACGACAATCACCGCGTGCTTGCGGGCAAGGATCCTTTGTTTCAGATGCGGCAGGAAGCCGCCTTCTCCTTCGAGGCGAAACGGCACCTCGGGAATCAGTGTGTAGTTGACCTCCTGGCTGGCGACGGTGGCTCCGGCGGCGATGAAGCCGGCGTCCCGGCCCATCAGCTTGACGAGACTGATGCCGTTGGGCGAAGCCTTAGCCTCGGCGTGAGCGCCGTCAAGCGCCTCCCGCGCCTTCTCGACAGCGGTAATGTATCCAAACGACTGCCACACGAAGCTGATGTCGTTGTCGATGGTTTTAGGTATCCCCACGATCGAGAGCCGCAACTTGCGGCGCGCGCTCTCCTCGCAGATCGCGTGCGCCCCGCGTAACGTGCCGTCGCCGCCGACGCAGAACAGCATGTTGATTCCTTCGCGATCGAGGAAGTCGACCATGATGGTGGGATTCTGCGGCCCACGCGAGGACCCTAACAACGTTCCACCCAGTTTGTGAATGTGCTCGACGGCTTCGGTGCTCAACGGAAGCAGCGCATGGCCATAGGCGGGGTTGAGCCCCTGGTATCCATTCCGTATGCCCATCACGGTCTTGACGCCGTAGTGGTGGAAGAGCTCGAAGAAAACCGAGCGAATGACGTTGTTGAGGCCCGGGCACAACCCGCCACAGGTGACGATCGCGGCTCGAACGTTCTCAGGGTGGAAAAAGATCCGCCGCCGGGGCCCGGCCTTTTCGAGGGACACCTCGGTATCAAGGGGCTCCTCGGGCGTGAAGTCGATGCGGTACAGCAAGCGCGCCGCATCAGGCACGAAGTGGCCGCCACGGCGCGAGCTGAGCGGCGACTCGATGGTACGGTCGCCGAGGTTTGGAACTTCGAGTTGTTGACGTGTCAGCATCTCTCTCTACTGTAATCGGGATGCAGCCTCAACTACAGCTTCGGACACGCCGAGCAAGCCTAGCACGCCTGGTTGGAAGAACTCGAGAGCCTTTTGATGGGCTTCCTGGCCGGTTACCTCTCTGAGGAAGCAGAATCCTTCGCGACCCGCTGCTGCTTCCGCCCCAAAGCTGTCTCCGGCCGCCCGCCGTCATGGGGCCCCACAAACCCCTTTCCCGTAACATCGATCACTCCGCGGAGGTCTACAGATTCTCAATAGTAGGCATCTTCGGGGTTGCGGAGAGACCGTCCCGACGAGCCTGCGGTGTGTTTATGAGATCGCTCTCCGTAGTCAACATCGAAATGGGTGACAGTCCATTGGTGGGTGCCGCGATTCACGACGGCCATGCGGTGCGCCGGGAAGTCGCCGACTTGCTATGTATCGACGAAGCCACACGGCTGCGCGAAGAAGATCCTCATACGGCGTCGCTTTCCGCAGTGGCGCCGACTCGCATCGTGGGGCTGACTTCGCGCTTCGAAGTGGACCTCAACCGGCCGCGAGACAAAGCCGTCTACCTTGTACCCGACGATTGCTGGGGCCTCAAAATCTGGAAATCGCCGCCCGCGGAGGATCTGGTGGCGCGCTCGCTGCAGGAGTATGACGACTCGTACGGGGCCGTCTTTGACGCCCTTGCCGATGTCGCCTGGCGCCATGGGCGATTCGTTGTTTTCGATGTGCACTCGTATAACCACCAACGCGGCGGGCCCGGCTCCGCGTGTGCTCCGGCGTCGGAGAACCCGGAAGTGAATGTCGGTACCGGCTCGATGGACCGCGAGCGCTGGGGCCGTCTCGCCGACCGCTTCATTGCCGGCCTGCGGCAGTTCGATTACAAGGGGCGGCATCTCGATGTCCGCGAGAACGTGAAGTTTCAGGGCGGAAATTTTTCACGCTGGATTCACAAAAAGTTTCCTGGGCAGGGCGTCGCATTGGCGATCGAATTCAAGAAGTGTTTCATGAACGAGTGGACGGGAGAGGCCGATCGCAGGCAGTTGCAATGCCTGCGCCAGGCGTTGGAATCGACCTGCGCCGGCGTGCTCGAAGAGCTTGATCGATCGTGAGAATTCGCCCGCGACATCCATCAAAAGCGCCGGCCCGCCGCGATCGCGGCAGGGATCGGGCGGTTGCATCGTTGCCGCCCGGCGCGGCGCTCGTGGATGAACGGCTTTCCGAGCTGTCAGGCGATTTTGATTTCCTGCTTTGCGTCACCCCGGTCAACCTCGAACAGGCCTGGACTGAATTTCGAGCGAGCCGCTACCGGCAAGAACCCGGCTTTGTTTATCGTCCGCTGCCGGACAATCTCGCCGGGCGGAGCCAAGCCCTGCAGGAACTTCCGCTCGACGGCGTCGAAGATCCGGTGCTTTGCGAACTGCTCAGCGAGAAGCGCGACGAACTGGAGCGCCGTACGGAACTGGTCGCCCTCCGCGGTTCTCCGAAGTTTCGCCTCGGCGCGCTGCGGCACTACGGCGCCGTCGACGAAGAGTTGCGAGGACTCGCGGAGGAGCTCCGCCGGAACACGGAAAAATGCGCGCGCACGCCGGCTAACGAGAAATGCCTGGACGCTCACGATCTGGCGCAGTGTGTCCGCAAAGAGCTGCAACGCTACCGCGAGGAGTATCCGGGGTTTCCGGTCACCGTCGAGATCAGGGACGACATTACGGCGGGCATGATGGTGTCGCGCGACCGGCTGTTAATTTCGCGAACGGTGCGCCTCCGCGAATCGCGCGTCTACGCTTTGTTGGAGCACGAAGTCGGCACCCATCTGGTGACCTACTACAACGGCGCCTGCCAGCCGTTCAAGCAACTCCGTTTCGGATTGGCCGGTTACGAGGCGCTGCAGGAAGGGCTGGCGACTTTGGCGGAGTTTGTCGCCGGCGGTCTGGAGCCGAAGCACATGCGGAAGCTTGCTGCGCGCGTGGCGGCGGTGGTTTCGATGTCCGGTGGGGCGTCGTTTGCGGAGACGTTCGCTCTGATGCGCGATGGCTGGAGTTTTTCCACGCGGGATTCGTTTCACATCACGATCCGCGTCTATCGCGGCGGCGGCTTGACCAAGGACGCCATTTACCTGAAAGGGCTGCGCAACCTGCTGCAGCATCTCGCCGCATCACCCGATCTCGAGCCGCTTCTCGTGGGCAAGGTGGCTCTTTCGCACTTGCCGCTGTTGCACGATCTGCGCCAGCGCGGCCTGATTGAGAAGCCGCGTGCATTACCGCGTTACTGGACGGAATTTGAGACCCGCGAGCGCCTGGAACACTGCGCCTCGTTGACTCTTTCGCAATTGCTTGGGGAGGTACGATCTTGAGAATCGCTTTCGTCGTCAACGACATCATGACCGAAGACGCCGGCTACACGACAATCCGGCTGGCGATGTCGGCAACCAACATGGGCCATGAAGCATGGCTGCTCAGTGTCGCCGATTTCGTGTACGACCCGTCGGGTGAAATCTATGCCCATGCGCGCTGCGTTCCGAAGGAGAAAACGTACCGCTCGACAAAGACTTATCTGAGCGAGATCCAGGGGGATAAATGCTGCTCCGAACGCTTGCGGCTTGACGACGTCGATATCATGATGCTGCGCAACGACCCGGCCGAAGACATCACGGAGCGGCCCTGGGCGCAGACCAGCGGCATCTTGTTTGGCGAACTCGCTGTGCAGCGCGGCGTGATCGTCGTCAATGACCCGGTGCATCTGGGAAGCGCCATCAACAAGACCTACTTTCAGCATTTCCCCGAGCAGGTCCGCCCCAAGACTTGCATCAGCCGCAACGTGGAAGAGATCAAGCAGTTCATCGACGCGCAGAAAGGGTCGGCGGTCGTAAAACCGTTGCAGGGTTCGGGCGGGCACGGCGTATTTCTGGTAAAGCCCGACGGCAAGCCGAATCTGAACCAGATGATCGAGGCCGTCACGCGCGACGGCTACGCGATCGTGCAGGAATATCTGCCCGCGGCCGCAAAAGGCGACATCCGGCTATTCGTCATGAACGGCCGCCCGCTGATGCACAAAGGCAAGATCGCCGCCTTCCGGCGCGTTTCCAAGAAAGGCGACATGCGCAGCAACTTGCATGCCGGCGGCTCGATCGTGAAAGCGCAGATCGACGACAACGCGCTCGAGCTGGCCGAGATGGTTCGCCCCAAGCTCGTACGGGACGGCATGTTCCTGGTCGGGCTGGACATCGTCAAAGATAAACTGATGGAGATCAATGTCTTCAGCCCGGGCGGACTCGGCAGCGCGCAGAAACTGTTAGACGTCGATTTCACCGAGCGCGTGATCGGGGCGCTCGAGCGGAAAGTGCAGTACAAACGTTACTATGGCGAGACCATCGACAACGTGCAGCTTGCGACCCTTTGATATCCCGGATTTTTCTCCATCGTTCAGATTTTTCGTACTTGATCGACCGCGGATCGCAGCGCACTACGGTAGACGCCATGGTCGGCGCTAAAGGATATGACGTTATAGCCGAGGGGCATCCAGGCACGGGCTTGATCGAGATTGCCCGGCTGAATGCCGGCCGCTTTGCCGTGACGCTTGCAGGCCGCGACGACGGCGCTGATCGCCTTCACGAAATCGGGATGGTCGAACTGGCCGACAATACCCATCGATTGCGTTAGGTCGAAGTGTCCGACCCACAGTACGTCGATGCCGGGCGTCGCGGCGATGGCGTCAAGATTTTCGAGCGCGGTGGTGCTTTCAATCTGCGCGATCATCACGTTGTTTTGGTTGGCCTCGCGCATGTAGGCGACGGGGTCGGGCGGCAGATAGTCGTTGTGTGAAGCGCCCAGGCCGAGGCCGCGCACGCCGCCGGGCGCGAAGCGCATGGCCCCCGCGATGGCGCGGGCCTCTTCGGGCGTGCGCACGTTCGGCGCCATGATGCCGGCTGCCCCGGCATCCATGATGCGCGCGATGAAATGGTAGTCGTGTGCTGGAACGCGGACGATCGGCGTCACGGGCGTCGCTTTGAACCAGGCGAGCAAGTCGTTGACCGCGCCGATGCCGAAGCTGCTGTGCTCCATATCGATGAGCACGAAATCGACGCCCGCGCCTTCGACGATCTTGGCGATGCCCCGCGTGCTGAACTCCATGATCATGTGGCCGACCGGAATCTTTCCGGCGGTGAGCAGCTCGCGGATGCGGTTGGGTTTCAAGCGTTCCTCCAGGCCAGTTTGCGTTTGAACTCCGCCCCCTGCAGCACGCTCGGGTTCGCCGTGAAGTTGGGTGGATTTCCCTCGTAGATACGGCGCACGTTGCGGCAGGCCTCGAGACTGTTGTCGCGCAGCGATTCCTCGGTCCACGCCACGGAGTGCGGCGCGAGGATCACGTTGTCGAGTTGGAAGAGCGGGTTGTCATTGTCCGGCGGTTCCTTTTCGAAGACGTCGATGCCCGCGCCGGCGATGGCGCGTTTTTGCAACACCTCGGTGAGCGCCTTTTCGTCGACAATCGGACCACGCGCTGTGTTGACGAGATAAGCGGTGGGCTTCATCAGCGAAAGCGCCCGCGCATCGACCAGCCCTTGGGTATGTTCGTTCAGCGGTACGTTGATGGCCACGAAATCGCTCTGGCTCATGACCGTGTCGAGATCGACGATTTCAATGCCCAGTTCGGCGGCGCGGTCCGGCCCGATGAAGGGGTCGAAAGCAAGCAGCCGCCCGAAGCCGATTCCTCGCGCCATGCGAAACATCTCGCCGGCGATGTTGCCCGCGCCGATCGACCCCAGCGTGCGGCCTTCGACGCAGACGCCAATCTCGGAAAGGTTTTCGCGCCAGCGGCCCTCGCGCACGCGCCGGTCGAGCGCCGGCAAGTTTTTCGCCAGCGAAAAGATCAGCGCGTGGATGCCTTCGGCGACGGGGCGGCGAACGCCCGCTGGAGTAATCGCGATCGCGATGCCGTTTTCATTGCAGGCGGGGACGTCGATGCGGTCGTATCCCACGCCCCACCGCGCCAGGCAGGAAAGCCGCTTGACGCCGTTGAGGCTTTCCGCGGGGAAGTAGTATCCGAACACGATGATCGCATCGTAGGTGTCGATGACCTCGCGCTTGGCCGTGCCACCGGTATCGGGCATCCACTCGAATTCCAAGCCTGGCAAAGGCTTCAGCGTTTGAGCGACGGCGTCATCAAGGACGTCGCTGGTGCGGGTACCCCAATCGGGGGTGAGTCCAACTCGGAATGTTTCTGACATAGACTTCCATTCGGTGCGCAGGTTCCCTTGCTGCAACGCGACACAAACGGACCATGGCGCGTCGCCGCGAACACAAGTTCGACTGTCGGGAACCTGCCTAAGGTGAAACGGACATTCTACACGGAAAACGTGGTGGTCCGCAGACTGGCCGCCAGCGGTGGTGCGCGGACGCGCCGGCGGAATCCGGAAACCGGGTTGGATCCGTGCGGATCGAGGATTGAACCGCGCTAGGAGCCTGCGTGTTCCGCCGCGAGCAGGAGCACGCGCCAGCATCCGGGCCGGTTTACAAATCGACAGGAATATGAGAGGTTAGCGGGTAGCGGAGGTTCTCATGAGCAACGGTATTTCGCGACGTCATTTCCTGGGCACTGCCATGGCCGGCGCGGTCGCCGCCAAAGCGGCGGACGTAGGGGCAACCAGTGCGCTGCCGACGCGAGTTTTGGGGCGTACTGGCGCGAAGCCATCGATCCTGGCTCTGGGATGCGGGAGCCGGCTGCTTTCCTATCAGGACGAGGAAAAAGGAATTGAAGCCATTCACTTGGCGATCAAATCCGGCATTACCTACATCGACACCGCTCAGGGCTACGGTAACGGTAAGAGCGAGACCTGGGTGGGCAAGGCCCTCAAGGGCCGCCGTGACGGCCTGTTTCTCGCCACCAAAACGCAGGCGAGAACGGCGGAAGATACCTTTAAGAGATTTGAGGAAAGCCTGGCGAGGCTGCAAACCGACCACGTTGATCTGCTCCATATCCATGGGCTGCAGGACGAAGAAGACTTAACGGCGATCGAGGCCAAGGGCGGCGTCCTCGAAGCTCTCTACAAGCTACGCGAACAGAAGGCGGTGCGGTTTATCGGCGTCACTTGCCATGCCGATCCGGTGGCCCTAAGAAAGGCGCTCGAGAGGCACGATTTCGACTGCACGCAGATGGCGCTGAACGCGGCGCTGCAAGGCATGCAGAACGGTAAGGGCAAGATGGTGATTAATCCGGCGTTGACCACCAGCTTCGAGCACGAAGCCCTGCCGGTCGCCAAGAAGAAGAACATGGGCGTGCTGGCGATGAAGGTTTTCGGACAGGAAGACCTGCTGCCCGATCCCGGCGATACTGCTTTGGTGAAGCGGCTGCTGCGCTACGCGCTGTCGCTGCCGATCTCAGTGGCGGTGACAGGCATGCCGAAGCTGGAGTTCGTGAATCAGAACACCGCTTGGGCGCGATCCTTCCAACCGATGCCGCCCTCAGAAATGAAAGACTTCTCGAAGAAGATGGCCGGTCAGTACAAAGTTGCGCTCGATCTGAAATTCCAGAATCACGTAGACGCCTGATCGAGCCTCGCATTCCAGATCCGTGATCCTTCCAGTTGTGATGGCTAGAGCCCGGCCCAGGCCGGGCTCAACTGTTTCGGCGGCGAACTAGGAAGCGGGTTTGCGGAATCAGGCTAACTGGATGGGCTGGTTGAGCTGAAACGACAGCACGGTTTCCGCGGGAACGTTGACCGTCTTGCCGCGCGTGTAAACCTGGGCCGCAGCGCCGGCGGCTGCCCCAGCCGCTGCGCCGATTGCGGCGCCCTTGCCGCCGCCGGTTACCGCGCCGATCAAGGTTCCGGGCGCCGCGCCGCCGCCGCCCCTCTCGGCGGTTGTGCGGTTTGCGCCCAACCCTTGCTCGCCGCGCTGGGTTACTCCCGCGGTGGCGACGTCATGCTTTCTTCCATTCACTGTCAGCGAACGCAGCCCTAGCTCGACAGTGCGAGTGCCGACCGCGCCACCGCCATCGGTTTCGAGAATAACTAACTCAGCGGGAGAACCCTTGGGCACCAGGATTTCGCCGGACTGGTTGATAACGTCCTGTGCAACTTCGGCCGAGAATGTCTTGCCGGCCTCGCCCGAGTTGATCGTCTGGTTCGAGCGCACGGCGAAGGCTGTCCCGGCCGGGATCACGTCGCGTTGCGTGGTGGCGGCTTGGACCGGCCCCGCCGGCGCGCTGGTCTGAGTTCGCGTGCTCGATGCGCATCCAACCGCGAATAATGCGATCACAGCGAGCACCGCTATAGATTGATTTTTTATGGTCACTTTCGCTTCCCTCCTCATTTGAACCTAGTGCGGGCGCTGTGTTTTCTTTGAAGGCACTAATGAACTGCTGGTATGAATTAGTCCTTGCTGTGCCATTTCGACACTCGGCGGTGGGCGGCTGTTACATCGAGTCAATGCCGGCTTGATTGGCAGCGGAAAGGGATTCAAAGCGAACAGGTTAGGGAGGGTGGCCAAGTTGGCGGGTCCCCCGGATTGCATGCCAGGTACAATCCGAGATGTTTTGTAGGCTGATTGAGGTTCGGTAAACGGCGACAAACTGACGCCTTACGGCCGTCGTGCCACATGCACTGCCCAGGCGGGGTTGGACAAATCAGACTCTCAGCCTCTTCGCGGTAAGTTTCCAGCCGGAAACTCCTTGCCGGGCGCGGCAGGACACGTGGCAATGAAATAGCTGCGATATCTCTGTAACAGTCCACTAACTGGTTGGAAGGTTTTTCAGAACCTCCTCGATAACGTTCAGCGCAAAGTCCGCCTGCTCGATCGTAACGATCAGCGGGGGAGAAAGCCGCACGGTGCTCTCGCCGCACCCGAGCAACAACACGCCTTTGGCGAAACAGTCACTTACGATGCGGTCGCGCAGCTTAGGCGCCGGGGTCTTTTCGGCTTGGTCGGATACGATCTCGATGCCGATCATCAGCCCCAGTCCCCGGACATCGCCGACGGCCGGATATCGCGCGGTCCAGTTCGCCGTTTGCTCCATAATGTGGCATCCGACCGCGGCGGCGTTGGCGATCAGGCTTTCTTCGAGCAGTTCAATCGTTGCCAGCGCGGCGGCGATCGAAACCGGGTTGCCGCCGAAGGTCGAACCGTGCGCACCGGGCGGCCAGGTCATGATGTCGGCGCTTGCGATTGTCGCGCCTAGCGGCATGCCGCTGGCGATGCCCTTGGCCGACGCGATGATGTCGGGAACGACCCCGGAGTGATCCGACGCCCACATTTTTCCGGTGCGGCCCATGCCCGACTGCACTTCGTCAACGATCAATAACGCACCGCTATCGTCGGCGATGCGGCGCAGCTCGCGCAGGAACTCAGGCCGCGGCACAACGTAGCCGCCTTCGCCCTGCAAGGCCTCAACCACGATCGCAGCTACTTCTTCCCGCGGCGCGACCGTTTTGAACAAGTGTGTCTCGATCGCCTGCGCGCACTCGACTGCATGCTGTTCCGGAGTGAGGTTCTCGGGACATCGGTAAGGGTTGGGATAAGGCGTGTGGCTTACGCCCGGGATGAACGGGCCAAATCCGCTACGCTGCACGGGCTTGCTCGCGGTGAGCGACAACGCGCCCAGCGTACGGCCATGGAACGAGCCGGTAAACGCGATCAGCCTCTTGCGCTTCGTGTGATACCGCGCGAGCTTGATCGCCGCTTCGACCGCCTCCGCTCCCGAGTTGCTGAAGAAGACCCTGCGGTCGTTGCCGCCTGGCGCGATCGCGGCGAGTTTTTCCGCCAGCCGCGCCTGGTTTTCGTAGTAGAAGTCCGAGCCCGACATGTGAATCAGGCGCGCGGCCTGCTCCTGCACGGCCGCGACAACGCGCGGATGACAATGGCCAGTCGAGACAACGGCGATGCCGGCCGAGAAATCGAGAAAGCAGTTTCCGTCGACGTCTTCGACGATCAAGCCAGTCCCGCGACGCGCCACCAGCGGATAGCTGCGCGTGTACGAGGGCGAGACAAAGCGAGCGTCGAGCTCAAGGATTTTCTTGGCCTCAGGACCAGGCAGTTCGGTCTTGAGCGATACGCCGATCGTGGAAGCGAGGGTTTCCAGAGCCATGAGCCTCCTTTGCCCCGAGATTTTGTTTGTCCCCGAAGATCCGCCATGGCGGCGATCGGGGGCGCCGTCCTCATTATCCGGTGCACGCTGCTGAATGTGACGTGGCGAGCGCCCTAGCGGCTACTGTTATTCTCTCGTAGGGAATATTTCGATTTTGCTATGGGGCAACCCGCTCAAGCCGCGCTTGAGCGAGTGTGGACCTCCGACGGAATAGCGTCCGGGTGGCAGGGCCCGCGATACACGCCGGCCACGCGGCGCGACGCAACTCAAGCCGCGGCGGCCAGGTCTGGCAGCGTTTCGGCTTCGTAGGAGCGAGCCAGCGAGTATTCGCCCCCTCGCTGAACGACTTCGACAATTCGCAGCCGGCCCGCGAAGCGCGAGCACACCAACAGTTTGGTGTCCAGGTCACGGTCGAGCAGCATACGCAGCAGCGTACACCAGTTCCCGTCAGGCAGGTTCAGGTCTGATATAAGCACCGTAGCTGGGGGCGATGCATCCAATTGCCTGCAAGCCGACTCACAGTCGCTGGCAAACTTTACTTCAAATCCGCCAGTACGTAGAATCGCGGCTAAGGGAGAGCTATCCATCGCGGATACGATTAGAGCACGTTCCATGGCGCCCTCCTTTCCGAGAGGCGTCTTAGGACGCCTTCCATACTCAACATACCACCGCGGTTTTGCAGAGGACAGCGTTATCGCATTGATTGCGTGAGTGCGGAGAGCGAAAGCGTCTTTTCCGTCACTGCGGAGCGGTCGCCTCGGTTTGTGGATGAACAACTTCGACTCCGCCGAAGAGAGCAAAGCCCTTGACGACGAGCCGCGGCGCCGACCCCGGCATACTGGACTGCGGCGGGCGCGTTTTGTTTGCGTAACCGCCGACGAACTGCGAACCCTTGGTCACAATCCGCCAACCTGCCGGCACAATGATTTTGATGGCTCCAAACATGGCCGTCGCCTCGATGACGACCTCCGCGTCGGCGAGGCTTGTCTCGCTCAGATCAACTTCGCAGCCCCCGAAGGTGGCGACAACGTTGCCGCCGCGAAACGGTGTGCCATCGCTGCGCCATTCGCGGCCGCCGATGATCGCCCACACCGAGACGGCGCCGCCGTCGTCGCCATACCGCTTGCGGAAACGCTTGCGCCGTATCAGCAGGCGCAGCAGCATGACGAACAGAGCGATTCGGACCGCGGTGAACCAAAACGAGCCTTCCCCCACCGAAAGGACCGCGGGGCCAAACGGGGAAGGACCTACCGCCAACGCTCCCGCGCTCAAGACTAGCCCAATCGCCAGGCCGCCGGCGGCGAGTAATCCCGCGCTGACGCCTCCTAAAGCCACACCTCCAACGGCTACTCCGCCGCATGCGATCACGCCGACGGCGATTTCGCCGATCGCCACAATGCCCTTGGCTACCAGGCGCTTTCCTGTCTTCGGATCCACGCCGCGGACGCAATGTACCAGCGGCCAACCAAATATCTCGGCTCGCGTGCGCCAGCCGCCTGGGGATGACTCGCGCGCTCCAGACGCGCCCGCACTCGACGGTGGCGGAGCGGGCGGCGTCTCCGCCTGCTGCCACCGCTCAACTCGCTCATCATCACGGCCCTGACGTTCCGAAGCAAACTTTGCGGCATCGATGGTGGACCAAATGTGAATGATCCACCCCATCAAGATGAACCAAAGCGCCGTGGCCAGCCCAAACTGAATGAGGGCCATCCGAAGCCGCCCCTGCAGCAACTGTCCTAAGCCTGGAATGGCGAAGCTACACAGCGCAGCAAGGACGTTGCTGTGCGGCTGCAACTCAGTCGCGCTGAAATCCTCCACCCTTTCGATGAATGAGGCGGCCGGCCCCGAAGAGGGGGCTGGCGCGATCGAGGAGGGGGGCGGCGGCTCGGCGTGCTGCCACTGTTCAATGAATTCACCGACGCGGACTTGGCGGCTCGACAACGCATCGAGCAACTCGCCGCGACGCTTTTCCAACGGCAGCATCTGCTGGGGCGGCTTCGCCAGCAAGTCCAGAGCCTGCGAGAGCACACGGTCGGGCAGCAGGCCCTGACCCCCGAGTTCCAGCAGCAGTTCGCGCGCGCGCCGCCGGCGCTGTTGCGATTGGATCTCAGGCGACGTTTCGGCGGTGACGCCGGCCGTGGAAACTCCCGCGGGCGGCATACTCGGAGGCGCGACGCGCGCGGCACTGCGAGTCATCGTCGAGCCGCTCGATTGCAGTTTCGCGAGCACGGTCTCCAGGTCGACGGCGAATTCTAATGCCGACTGATAGCGCCGTTCCGCAGTTTTCGCCAGAGCCTTGCCAAGAATCCATTCCAGCTCCATCGGAACGCCGCTGCGCAGCGTTGTGACCGGCTCGGGCTCTTCGTTGAGGATCGAGTACATCACCGCCTGGTCGTAATGGCCTTTGAACGCCTGTTGCGCGGTGATCATTTCGTAGAGCACGGCGCCCAGCGACCAGATATCGCTGCGATGATCGACCGGGGTGCCCTGGATCTGCTCGGGCGACATGTAGGCGATGGTGCCTATCGTGGTGTCGGCCCGCGTCAGCTTGGTAACACCGGCGAGCTGCGCCAGCCCGAAGTCCATGACCTTGATCAGCCGTTCGCCCGAGCCGGTCGTGCTGATCATGATGTTTGCCGGTTTGATGTCGCGGTGGACTATTCCTTTCGCGTGCGCTTCCTGCAGTCCGCGGGCCGTCTGGCGCGCGATGTCCAATGCTTCGGGAAGCTTCATCGGGCCGCCGGCGATCGCATCGGTCAGATTGCGGCCTTCAATGCAGGCCATGGCCATGAAGACCTTGCCCTCGGCCTCGTCGATCTCGTAAACGGTGCAGATGTTGGGATGGTCGAGCGAAGCCGCGGCTTTGGCTTCGCGAATGAAGCGCCGCCGGCCGTCTTCATCGGCAACCAGATGCGCTCCTAGGAATTTTAGTGCGACGGTGCGGTCGAGGCGGGTGTCTTCAGCCCTATAAACAACACCCATGCCGCCTTCGCCGAGCTTGCCGACGATGCGGTAGTGCGAGATGGTTTGGCCGATCATCCCGACTCGATCATACCTAATGAGTAATACGGGTGCGGCGGATCGAAGATCCGGTGAAGCGCACTATTTTTTCTTGGATGCGTACCGGCTTGCCCTGGTTCGCAAGCTATCTGCCGTCGGGTGTTCGGATGACGGGCCCGTGGTCGAGCTTCAGGCGCTCAAAATCGGCGGGGTTCCAAGTGTACAGTACAGACGCCCGCACTTTGCGAGCACAAGCCGCGATCACGCCGTCATAGACAACGCCCCCGATAAGTTGCCTTCCCGAGATCTCTAGGAGCGTGTCGAAGTAGTCGTCGCCCTCCAGGCTGACAAGCGTGACCCGTTCCCGGAGACTCTTAATGAATAGCATGGCCTGGTCAGCTGCAATGCGCGGCCGCACCGGCAATCTAGTTAGCGTCGCATAGAGTTCGGCGGCGCTATGGGCTGCGCACGCACTCTGCCTTTTGTTTTCGGCGTGAAAGACTGCCGCGCTCTCCTCGTGGCGGGGATGATCAGCGTAGAAAACGGGCAGCAGTACGGATGTGTCGAAGAACACCTTCATTGCTTTACCACCTCCGCCGTCGCGATGTGGCGCAACTCTCTTTCCTGGCGCAGCGTTCTCAAGGTCTCTTCGACTACCCCTGCCGGCAAGGGTTTCCCGGAGCGGTAAACCCAAATGCCATGCTCTTGCCGCAATGGCATTGTCTCGCGGACTGGCCGCAGGACAATGTGTTCTCCGGCCGCATCGAGATCGAGTGCGTCGCCGGCCTGCAGACCCAGCGCATCCCGGACACCTTTCGGGATCACGATACGGCCGGCCTTATCGATTGTGACATCCATAAATACCATTATACAAGGCAAAATGGTAATTGTGAATTCCATTCAATACCCCGAAAGCCGTTCCCGACCGAAAGCCTTGACATACCTAACCTAGACATCTACAGTAGATATCTAGGTTATGCCCAAGTCCGACCATCTGCAAGGCTCGCTCGAGCTGCTCGTTCTCAAGATCCTCCGCCGCGGCCCGAACCACGGCTATGCTCTCGTCCATTACATCGAGCAGGCTTCCGATGAAGTCTTACGGGTGGAGGAAGGCTCGCTGTACCCGGCGCTGCATCGCATGACGGAAGCGGGTTTGCTGAAGGCAGAGTGGCGCCAGTCGGAAGCGGGCCGGCGCGCCCGCTTCTATGATCTGACCGCCAAAGGCCGCAAGAAGCTCGAGGCCGAGGAGAAGCGCTGGAACAATGTAACGGCGGCTGTCGCCAAGGTTCTTCGGACGGTTTCGTAACCTGGTTTGTGGCGGCCGGCTTCCATCGACTCTTTGCCGTGCGTACTCGCACTGTGAGATGTGAACCATGGGTTTGTGGTCAAGACTCCGCAGAACGCTTTTCAACAGCCCTCGTGACGCTGAGATCAACGAAGAAATTCAGTTTCATCTCGCCATGAAGGCGCGCGAAGGCCGCGACCCACGCGAGGCCCGTTTGCGCTTCGGCAATCCAACGACGATCCGGGAGGAAACGCGCGCCATGGGAATTTTCGAGTGGCTGGAATCGGTGCTGCAAGACGCCCGCTACGGTTTGCGGCAGCTTCGCCGCACGCCCGTGGTCACGCTATCGATCATCATCTCGCTAGTGGTCGGCATTGGCGCCAACACCGCCATCTTCAGCATCGTCGACGCGGCGCTGCTGAAATCACTGCCGGTCGCCGATCCTCAATCGCTTCGAGTCGTCCAATGGACGACGAGTCAGGGTTGGCCCGAACAACTGGCCCACGGCCATTCCGGAACTACCGACGGCGACCCGCGGGGGCGCATGCAAGGGTCTTCGTTCGGGCCGCGGCTCTACCGCGCCCTGGCGCGCGAGCAGACGGCCTTCGAGTCGCTGATCGGTTTTGCCGGCGGGGACGCCACCGTCGGCGTCGAAGGACGCATCGCGGAGCGGACCGGCCTGTTCTACGTCAGCGAAAACTTCTTCGAGGGTTTGGGCGTCGCCATGCTGTTGGGACGCACATTCGACGCCCAGGATGATCAGATCGGCCGCGAGCCGGTCGTCATCCTAAGCCACCGTTTCTGGCTGCGCCACTTCGGGGGGCGCAGCGACGTGCTCGACCGGGCGGTGCGCATCAACAACGTTGCTGCCCGTAGCGTAGGCGGCGCGGGGGGTGCTTAACGTCAGCACCCGGCAGGCCGAAAGCCTCGGCGAAGATGACCGCCAATGGTGGGTGCGCCAGATGGCCCGCCTCAAGCCTGGCGTGGATGAGGCCGCCGCCGGCGAACAGCTTTCAGCAATCTACCAACGGCTTGTCGCGCCCGAAAGCGTCGAGATCGATCGCGCTGCGATTCCCGCTTTGGTCGTCGGCAACGGCCAGCGCGGTATCGATGCAATCGGCGGCAGCCAATCGCGCGCGTTGTGGATTTTGCTGTTGTTGGTGGGGCTCGTGCTGTTGATCGTTTGCGCCAACGTCGCGAACTTGCTTCTTTCGCGCGCCGTGGTGCGCCAACGCGAGTCGGCGGTGCGGCTGGCCCTCGGCGCGGCGCGGCTACGCTGCTGCGCCAACAGCTCGTCGAAAGCCTGGTGCTGGCGGTGATCGGCGGCGCGCTCGGGCTGGGGCTTGGTTACTTGCTGGCGATTTCCAGCCATTCCGTGTTTCAAGCCGTCAGCAGCATCGGTGATTTCGACCTTCACATCGACGGTCGTGTGCTCGGTTATACCGCAGGGATCTCGATTCTGACGGCCCTGTTTTTCGGACTGGCCCCGGCGTTGCGCGCCGCGCGCGCCGATTGG
>JBBDWJ010000252.1:0-16919 GCA_040902925.1 Bryobacterales bacterium
GATTGATTCCCCACCGGTTATCGGCCAGTGAGAGATTTTAGCCGGACAGCAGTGATATCGGACAATCTCGGCACGCAGATCGACGGGCTGGGGCACATCACCACCGGCGCGGACAACCACTGGTACAACGGCTTCAAGGAGGCTGAGTGGGGCGGCGACTTCGGCATCCGCAAGGCCGACGCCGACGGCATTCCGCCTGTGATCGGGCGCGGCGTGCTGATCGATGTCGCCGCAATGAAAGGAGTCGATGCGCTGCCCTCGAATTTCCCGATCACCTCCAAGGAACTCCGCGCCGCCCTCGATGCGCAAAAGATGGACGTCGAGCCAGGCGATATCGTCATGATCCGCACCGGCACGCTGCGCTACTGGGGCGAGAACGGCTCCGACCACGCGAAGATCGCCGAGCATGACTCCGCCGGCCTTACTTTGGAAGGTGCCAAATGGCTCGTCGAGCAAAAGGGGGCCGTCCTGGTCGGCGCCGACACCAGCGGTGTCGAATGCGGCAGCGACCCGGCGCTGCCCGGCGCGGTGAACCCGGTTCATGAGTACTTGCTTGTCGAGCAAGGTGTCCATCTCGGCGAATTCCACAACCTCGAAGGGCTGTCTCGCGACAAGGTTTACCGCTTTACCTATATCGCGATGACCAATCGGCTCAAGGGGACCGTCGCGGGTACCGCAATGCGGCCGATCGCAATTCAATAGTTGTCCGGCCGGCCTGCGGGGACGAGATTCATCCCAGATCCGAAACCGGCTTTCCCAGAACCGGACAGCGTGGGATCTTGTTTTCTCTTTTTAATTCAGAGGCTTAGGCAGCGCCGTGGGCGCGGTGCTCGGTGTGCATCTCTTTGGACGCCCATCGAGTGGAGGTGTGCCGTGAAATGGTCTGGCAAGATGCTCGCTCCTGACAGCGCAAGCGGAGCGCCAGCTCCGGGTGGACGGCCGCGATCGTCGTTGGGCGTTTCAGCCTCGTCGGGGCGGCCAACTGGAAGAAGTGCCGGTAGGTGGAGGCAAGGACTGGCCGCAGCTCTGGCAAGCCTCCCTTGGTGAGGCCTCGAGTGTGTGCTGAACGATCACGCTGAGAAGCTTTGCCGCTACGCGGCGAGGGACAGGCGAGAGCGGCCGTCCCTACTGGGACAGACAGGATTGTCTGTCCCCTAGAGTTTGGCCCTTTTCGTGGCACAGGCAATCTTGCCTGTGCTTGGGACAGACAGGATTGTCTGTCCCACTCGGAGCGAATCTATGACGAACATTTTTGGCGATTTGCGCTATGCACTGCGGATGTTTGCCCGTAACCCCGGCTTCACGGCGGTGGCGGTGTTGTCGCTGGCGCTCGGCATCGGCGCGAATACAGCCATCTTTACGCTGCTCGACGCCATCGTGCTCAAAATGCTGCCAGTCGAGGAACCCGAGCGATTGGCGGTCTTCGGGCAAGGCATGGGCCGCGGATTCAACGGCTCAGACGACCCCGTAACCCGCTCGAACGCGCTTTATTCCCACCCGCTCTATCGGGACCTCCGCGACGGCAACGGAATTTTCGAGACCATCGCAGCGATCGGCAGCATCGATTTCACGGTCTACGTTCGCGACCCGGATGCACCTTCGGGAACTCTCCCCGAGGCGGCCGACGCCCGCCTAGTGAGCGGCAATTACTTCGAAGTTCTCGGCGTCCGGCCGGCGCTCGGCCGCGCCATTCACTCCGACGATGATAAGACCGGCGGTGCAAGCCAGGTCATTGTGCTGAGTCACGGTTATTGGCAGCGCCGCTTCGCATCCGATCCCAACATCGTGGGACGCAATCTGCTGGTCAACGGGCAATCCTACGCGGTAATCGGCGTCGCCCCAAAAGGTTTCCGCGGCGAGACGGTGGGCTGGGACCCCGATATGTGGACGCCGCTGGCGATGCAGGCCGAGATCAGCCGCATGGAGCCGATGCTCGAGGACCGCGAAATGAGCTTTCTGCTGCTGGTCGGCCGCCTGAAGCCGGGCGTAGACGTGCAGCAGGCCTCCGCCGCGATGACGCTCCACTTCCAGCAGGCCTTGCGCGCCGAAGCCGGCGGCGAGTTGTCGCCTGAGCGCGAGCAAAGGCTCGCCGAAAGACGCGTCGAGATCACGCCTGGTCACGAAGCCCTTTCGGTGCTGCGCAGGGAAGCTCGAGCCCCGCTGTTTCTGCTGATGTCGGTCGTCGCCCTGGTACTTCTGATCGCCTGCGCCAACGTCGCCAATCTGATGTTGGCTCGAGCCGCGTCGCGCCGCAAGGAAATCGGCGTGCGACTCGCGCTCGGCGCCGGCCGCGGCCGCCTCATCCGGCAACTGCTCACTGAAAGTCTGCTGCTCTCCATTACCGGCGGAATCATTGGTCTGATGCTGGCGCCGTGGGCGATGCATCTGCTGGTGAGCATGGTCTATGGAGGCGAGCAAACCCTTCCGCTGGATCTTGATCCCAACCCGCGCGTTCTTGGTTTCACTTGCGCAATTTCCCTGCTGACCGGAGTGCTGTTTGGGCTGGCCCCGGCGCTGCGATCGACGCGCCTCGACCTGGCGCCGACGCTAAAAGTCAATGCTCGCGGCACGATCGGCGAACCCTCGCGGTTCGGTTTGAGCAAGAGTCTCGTCGTGGCGCAGGTCGCGGTTTCGCTTGTACTCATGGTCGGCGCAGGCCTGTTCATCGGCAGCCTTCAGAACCTGCGCAATCTCGATCTCGGCTTCCGCCCTGACAACGTGCTCGTGTTTCAGCTCGATCCGCGCGGCGCCGGGTACCAGCAGGAACAGCTTCCACCGCTGTATCGCCGCGTGCTCGACTCCGTGCGCGCCGTGCCCGGCGTCGAATCGGCGAGCCTGTCGTTTCGTACTTTGTTGAGCGGCGCCAGGCGCAGCGAGAGCGTGGCAGTCGAGGGATATACCGCCGAGCGCGACGAGGATAATGCAATCCGCATCATTCACGTCTCGCCGGACTACTTCGAATCCGTAGGAATGACGCTGCTCGAAGGCCGCGCCATCGACGACCGCGACCGTGAAGGGAGCGCCCCTATCGTCGTCGTGAACCAGCAATTCGCCGAACGTTATTTCAAAGGCCGCCGCGCCCTGGGGGGCCACATCCGGTTCGGCGATCTGAGCGCGCCGAGTGCGGAAATCGTGGGCGTCGTCGCCAACGCGAAATACAACGAGATGCGCGAAGACGCGCCCGAAGCGGCCTTCGTGCCGGTCTTCCAAAGGCCCGAATTCATCGAGTCGCTGGATATCCGGGCCGCCCGCGACCCGGCCGCGCTGACATCCGAGGTGCGCCGTGTGCTGAGCGAAGTGGATCGTAATCTTCCCATTCGCGAAGTGACGACGCTGCAAGCCCAGGTCGATCGCCGCTTGAGCCCGGAACGATTGGTGGCGACGCTGACAAGCTTTTTCGGCTTGTTCGCGCTGCTGCTGGCTTCGATCGGGCTATTTGGAGTCATGAGTTACGCCGTCTCCCGCCGCACCAGCGAAATCGGCATCCGCATGGCGCTGGGCGCCGAAAGCGGCTCGGTTTTGTGGATGGTGCTGCGGGAATCGCTGTGGCTGGTGGTCATCGGAGCGGTAGCGGGCTTGGCTGCATCAGTAGCGAGCACGCGCCTGGTCGCGGGTTTGCTCTATGAGTTGTCGCCGACCGATCCCGTAGCCTTCACAGCTTCAGCCATGGTGTTGATGGGCGTAGCGGCGATAGCGGCGTACATTCCGGCGCGGCGCGCGGCGCGAGTCGATCCGATTGTCGCGCTGCGGTACGAGTAGTGGCACAGGCAATCCTGCCTGTGCTTCTCCTCGCCGTTTCAGGCGTGAGACCGGCAATAGCGCCGGTCCCTTCTGATCAACACTTCAGTGGCTGGCCCGCGGTCTTTGTGTTGGCATCGCTCCTGCGATTCTCACTGGAGGCATCGATTGACAGCCAGAGCCAGATCTTCGCCTCGCCCGACGCAACACGCCGTTAGTACAATGGACCATTGAGGTGCATGTTGAAATCCCGATTCCATCGTCTCTGCGTGTGTGTGTCAGTCCTGATCGCGGTGGCCTCTCAAGTCGCGCCGGCACAGAGCCCATCCATCGGGTCCGTCGCCCGTCATACTTTCGCCGATCTGTTAAAAATCCCCGTTGAGAACCCGCAAGTCAAAGTGACGGTTAACAGCACGCGGGAAGAGGACGGGCTCGTAATCGAAGACGTCTCGTGGGAGTCGCTCGACGGCGAAATCGTCCCGGCGTTTGTGATGCGCCCGGCGAAAGCGACAGGACGGCTGCCCGCAATCGTCGCGGTGCACGGCAGCGGGGGCAGCCGCGAAGCGATGTCCACCACCGAGTTTGGCGTGGGGCCGTGGCAGCGGGCCGGTGACGGCAAACCGCACAATCGGCTGTTGGGTTGGGCTCGGGAGCTGGCCCGCCGCGGGTATCTGACGCTCGCCATCACACAGCGCGGACTCGACCGCCGTACGCCAGCGATCAATACGCAATCGAACGCGCTGCTTGTGCGCGGGCGTACCGGCATGGGTGCGGTGCTGTATGAAATCCGCCAGGGGCTGACGTATCTAGAAGGGCGGCCTGATGTGGACGCGGCGCGTATCGGCGCGACGGGATTGTCATTCGGCGGCATTACCGCCTTCTACACGTGGCTACTCGACGATCGCGTTGCGGCCGCGGCGCCGATCTGCGGCGGCGTTGGGTCCATCGATGTTTTCATCGAGCAGGGCAGCCTCGGCTATCACGGCACCTATTGGTGGGTACCCGGGATGCTGGAAAAAGGTGACCAGGCCGACTTTGCGGCCGCCATGGCGCCGCGTCCGCTGATGGTCTGGGCGCCTACAGAAGACATCGGCATGCCCAAGGCCGGCGTCGACAGGTTCGCCAGCATCGTGCGTCCGGCCTACGAAAACGCCGGTAAACCAGACGCGCTAGTTATTCATCAACAACCTGGCGAGCACACTTTCTCGATGGAAGCTTTTGACGCCATGGCGCGGTTTTTCCAGACTCACCTTGGCCGCTGAGTTGGAATCCTAGTCGCTCGCGATCACAAGTCGTTTTCGCCGATCTCGATCATTGCTTTGACGAGGTTGGGACGCTGCTGTAGCGCCGCGAAATCTTTCGGGATATCCTGCAGCGCTAGCCGGTCGGTAATCCAAGGCGAAGTGTCGATCTTGCCCTCTTCGATCATTTGAATGATCCGCGGGAACGCAAAGCAGCTATTGCGGCTGGAAAGCACCGTCATCTCCCGGCGATGGAACAGCGGGTCTTCAAAGGAAATTCGCCCCAGGACCAGTCCAACGAAAACGAGCCGCCCCGCGGGGGCGACGTATTCAAAGGCCGCTTCCATGGCTTTGCTGTTGCCCGTCGCATCGAAGACCACTCCGGACGGTTCGTCCGGCGGGCTCGCGAAAGTTTCGACTCCCAGCTTTTCAACAAACGCGCGGCGCGCCGCGCTGAGCTCGAGAACGCGGACATTGGCGCCGCGCGCCATCGCGAACTGCGTGACAGCCAGCCCGATGGGTCCCGCGCCGACGACCAGGGCTTCCTCTCCAGCCTCGATACCGCTGCGCTCGACTGCGTGAAAACCAATGCCGAGAGTTTCGACCAGCGCCAGTTGGTCGAGCGAAAGTTTTTCAGACTTGTGGAGTAGCTCGACCGGAACACGAAAATACGACTGCATACCGCCGTCGATGTGGACGCCGAACACCTTGAGGCTTGCGCAGCAGTTCGGCCGCTTTAGACGGCACGCCCGGCACTGCCCGCAACTCAGGTAGGGCTCGATGGCGCAACGGTCGCCCACCGCAATTCCCCGGTCGTTCGCGGGCGCCTCGACGACTTCCACACCAAGCTCGTGCCCCAGCACTCGCGGGTAGCTGAAGAAGGGCTGGTTGCCCGCGAAGGCATGCAGGTCGGTGCCGCAAACGCCGATCCGATGGACTCGGACGAGGGCCTCGCCGTCCCCGGCTTTGGGCCGATCGGCTTGCTGCTCCCGGAATTCGCCGGGTTCTTTAAGAACAATTTGACGCATTGGATTCTTCAAGTAGGTGCAATAGCCGCAGGCGGCAACGAACGCGAGTTCCCATTCTACTATCGGGACGCCCGCCCAAGTCTCGACAAGCCCGATCCCGCCGCGGGATTGGCGAAGTCCGTCGGGCGAGCCCGCCGGGGCTGAATACCTCTGGCCATGTTCATGGCCGCCGTGCTTGAATGAATAGCTCTCGCCGGACAAGGCACGGGTCGGATGCCACAACAGCGCAAATACGGAACGGTCCAGCCGGGAATTCAGTGGGGCCTGTTCACCCTTCGCATTCCCTTTGTTCACGTCAAGCCGGAATGGCCCGAGGTGATTCAGGGCTTCATGGTGGCGGGCGCGACGGGTCTCGCGGTCGTGCCGCTCTATCAGGAATATTTCGGGATGGACTTCGAGACCGCGGTGGCGTTGTCCGTCGTGCAATCGATGTGGATCTACTCGGCGTTTATCCTGTTCGGCGATCCCTACTGCCCGGGATGGCTGACGCCGGCGCTACCGTTGGTGCTTCGCGATGCCATCGCTTTCGCGACCGTCGATGAGCGCATCGACTTCGTGATTGCCGTGCTGTTGCTCGTTGGGTCAATTTTCTTGCTGTTCGGGATGACCGGCCTCGGCCAGGCATTTCTTCGGGCGGTTCCCCGCGCGTTAAAAGCGGCGATCATTCTCGGCGCGGGCCTCAGCGCAATCTATGGCGAGTTTATTCCCCGTTCCGGCGGCCGGCCTTCGCGCATCGATGCGTTTACGATCTCGATTCTTGTGGCTGTCGGCGTGACGTTGGTGCTGATGTTTTCCGTACCGCTCGAGCGTTGGAGGGTACGCTTCCGTTGGTTCTCTCTGGTCGCTTCGCTCGGCATCGCGCCGGGCTTCTTTCTCGCAATGATAGTTGGCCCTTGGGCTGGAGAAATCACGTACACCGCGTTCCGCGAGTCATTCTATTCGCCCGAAACGGGAGCCTGGGCCTTCGGCTTCGGCAACGTTTTGTTCCTGCCGGATTTCGCCGGACTGTGGAACGGCTACAGTCTTTTCGGCCATGGGATGCCGGGCGTCGAGATGTTTGCGAGGGCGCTGCCCATCGCCCTGGCGGCCTACGTGATCGGATTCGGCGACATCATCACCGGCACGGCGATTTTGAGGGATGCGGCGGCGAAACGGCCTGACGAGGTCATCCCGATCAACGAACGGCGCACTCACCTCAGTGTGGGATTGCGGAATCTGGGAATTGCTCTCACCGCGGGTCCGTTTTTTCCGCTGCAAGGGCCGCTTTGGACCGGCGCCACCGTGGTGGTCGCCGAGCGCTATCGCCGCGGCCGCGAGGCCATGGACTCGCTATACGGCGGGGTCTTCAGCTACTACTTCTTCGGTCTTCCGTTCTTCTTTTTTGTGGCGCCACTTCTCGAGCTGTTTCGGCCCGTGCTCGATGTCGCTCTTTCGCTGACTTTGATACTGACCGGCTTTGCGTGCTCTTACGTAGCGTTGTCGATGCCACAAGGCCGTGTCGAGCGCGGACTCATCGTGTTGATCGGCGTGATCATTATGTATTTTTCGACCCTGGTGGGCATCGGAGTGGGGCTTGTTCTGGTCGCGGCGCTGCTTGGAAAAGCGGCCTGGAGCGACACTGAAAAGCAACACGGCGGTGGGTAGCAGGAGTCTCCGTAACGGCGAGGCTTACGGTTTAATCAGCAAGGTCGACGCCCGGAGTAGCTAGTCCGCCGCCGGAGCCAGCTCTCGCGCGCGGAAATATTCGATGGTCAGCTTCAGCCCCTCTTCCAGCGGCACCTTGGGCTCCCATTGGAGCAGTTGGCGCGCCTTGGTGATGTCGGGCCGGCGCTGCTTGGGATCATCCTTGGGCAAGTCGTGGTGTTGAATCGCGCAGTTCGATCCGATGAGCTTCTGAATGCGCGTGGCGAATTCGAGAATCGTGATCTCGACGGGATTTCCGATGTTCACCGGATAGTGCTCGCCGCATTCCATCAGCCGCACTAGACCGTCCACCAGGTCCGTGACGTAACAGAAGCTGCGCGTTTGAGAACCGTCGCCGAAAATGGTGATCGGCTTGCCGTGCAAAGCCTGATCGAGAAATGCCGGCACAACACGCCCGTCGTTGAGCTTCATGCGCGGCCCGTAGGTATTGAAGATACGCACAATGTGGGTATTCACGCCGTGCGTGCGGTGATACGCCATCGTCAAGGCCTCGGCAAAGCGCTTCGCTTCGTCATAAACCGAGCGCGGACCTACCGGATTGACGTGGCCCCAGTAGGTTTCCTTCTGAGGATGCTCCAGCGGGTCGCCGTAACATTCCGAGGTGGACGCCAGCAGGTAACCGGCCCCGTGCTGCATCGCGATATCGAGCAAATTCTTCGTACCGGCCGAGCCCACCATCATCGTTTCGATCGGCGCGCCCAGATAATCGAACGGGCTGGCCGGCGAAGCCATGTGGAAAACCCGGTCCACGCGGCCGTCCACGGTGAAGGGAATCGAGACGTCGTGGCGGATAAACTCGTACCGCGGATTCGAGCGCAGATGCTCGATATTCTCTTCCCTGCCCGTCAGGAAACTATCGACGCCGACGACTTCATGGCCGTCCGCGATCAGCCGGTCGGTGAGATGGGAAGCGACAAAACCCGCGCCGCCCGAAATCAAGACACGCAAAGTGCAATCCTCCTCGATCTTCTCAGTATCGTATGAGCGGGGACCACGGGCAGACAAGAGGCAGGTAACCTACCGATCCCTACCCTTTTTGCCCTAGACTACAGGGGGCTGGCGCTAAGGCGAGAGCTCACAACCATTGTACCTGCCGTGTGGCCGTACCTGCCGCGCGGCGGCATGTGCCATTTGGAGTGATCGGAGGACGACGATGCAGCGAAGAGAATTGTTACAAGGACTGGCCGGTGGAGCGGCGTTGAACCTGGCGGCGCTGGTGGCGCACCCGCAACTGCGCGCGGCTCCTTCGCCTCAGGAATCGCAAGCCCGCCGCGGACTGCCCGCGCTTCAGATCACCAACGTGCGGGCGATTCTCACCGCGCCCCCGGGTTTGCCGCGTACAGTCGTCGTCAAGATCGAAACCAGCGAGCCCGGCTTGAGCGGCCTGGGGTGCGCTACGTTCACGCAACGCGCTAAAGCCGTGGTCACCGCCGTCAACGAGTTTCTGGCGCCGTTTCTTAAAGGCAAAGATCCCGATCACATCGAAGACATCTGGCAGTCGATGTACGTCAGCTCCTATTGGCGCAATGGCCCGGTGCTGTACAACGCCATGAGCGGCGTCGACCAGGCGCTGTGGGACATCAAGGGCAAGCGCGCCAACATGCCCGTGTATCAACTGCTCGGCGGAAAATGCCGCATGGCCGCGGATGTTTACCGCCACGCGTCGGGTGACAGCCTTCAGGAGGTCGAAGACAGCGCCCGGCAGTTCATCGAACAAGGCGTGCGGCACATTCGGATTCAGATGGGTATCAGCGGCATGGCCAACTACGGCGCGCGCGGGTCGGATGCGGCTTCGGCGGCCAATAGTTCCCTGCCCCCGCCGCCGGCCGGTCCGCCGCGGCGCCTTGTCTACGAGCCTTTACCCTATCTGAACAGCCTGCCCAAACTGTTCGAGCACATGCGCACGCAGCTCGGCGAAGAAATCGAATTGTTGCACGATGTACACGAGCGCGTCACGCCCGATCAAGCGCTTTGGATCTGCAAACGGCTCGAGGAATACCGGCCGTTCTTTATCGAGGACCCGTTGTCGCCCGAGCAGATCGGCTACTTCAAGCACATCCGCGCGAATTGCACCACTGCGATTGCGATGGGCGAGCTGTTCAACAGCCCGCACGAGTTCGTCGGATTGATTACCGAGCGCCTCATCGATTACATCCGCGTGCATATCTCGCAGATCGGCGGCCTGACGCCGGCCCGCAAGCTGGCGGCGCTGGCGGAATGGTTCGGAGTGCGCACGGCCTGGCACGGCCCCGGCGACGTTTCCCCGGTCGGCCACCTCGCCAACATCGCGCTCGACGTTTCAAGCTACAACTTCGGCATTCAGGAAGCGCGCGATTTTCCCGCAGAAACGCAGGAGGTCTTCCCAGGGTGCCCACGGCTTGAGAACGGTTACTTCTATCCGAACGAAGCGCCTGGCTGGGGCATGGAGATCAACGAGCAGCTCGCCGCGAAGTACGACGTCGACTCGCGCTACAACGAGCCCTTCGATTTGCAGTGGGGCGAGACGCGTCGCCGCGACGGGTCAGTCATACGGCCTTGATCGGCGTTGGCCCTCGATTGCCTCAGTAGTTGAGCGGCAGTCGATCGGCGGCCCGTTTGCTTCCGGGAACTGAACCTGCCGGGCGCGATGCCCCCTGCAGAAAATCAAAATCGCAGCCCTGGTGCGCCTGAAGGATGTGGTCAATGAACAGCCGGCCGTATCCGCGGTCGTAGTGGCGCTCTCGTGGCCGCCAAGCAGCTAGGCGGCGCTGAATCTCTTCCTCGGGCACGAGCAGGCTCACCTGCCGGTTTTCGACATCAAGCTGGATGAGATCGCCATTCGCGACGATCGCTAGCGGACCGCCCACCGCCGACTCCGGCGAAACATGCAACAGCACCGTGCCGTAGCTGGTGCCGCTCATGCGCGCGTCGCTGATACGTACCATGTCGGTGACGCCTTGCTGCAGCAACTTCGCCGGGATCGGCAAGTTGCCATATTCGGGCATGCCGGGCGCGCCAACCGGCCCGCCGTTTTTCAGCACCATAACGCACGTCTCGTCGATGTCGAGATTCGGATCATCGAGCCGTTCCTCGAGATCATCGCGGTCTTCGAAAACGACCGCTCTACCGGTATGCTGCAAGAGCTTGGCGGTGGCGGCGCTCGTTTTCAGCACCGCGCCGTCGGGTGCGAGGTTGCCGTAGAGAACGATCGTTCCGCCGCTCGCCTGCAGCGGTTCGTTGATCGAGCGAATCACGTCGCGATTGTGGCAGCGCGCCGAAGCGATGTTCTCGCGGATCGGCTTGCCGGTCACCGTCATGGCGTCGCCGTGCAGCAGGGCTTCGATTTCTTTCATCACCGCCGGTACGCCTCCGGCGTAGTACATGTCTTCCATCAGATAGGCGCCTGAAGGCCGGATATTGGCGATCACCGGCGTGCTGCGCGAAATCTCATCGAACTTCGACAGCGGCAGATCGATGCCCAGCCGCCCCGCCAGGGCCACCAGGTGAATCATCGCGTTGGTCGAGCCGCCAATAGCCATGTTCACGCGGATCGCATTTTCCAGCGCTTCTCGCGTAAGAATCTTGGAAGGACGCAGATCTTCCCAAACCATCTCGACCATGCGGGCGCCGCTGCGCTCGGCCATTTCGTAGCGCCGCGAATCGGGCGCCGGGATACTGGCGCACCCTGGCAGCGTCAAGCCAACGGCCTCAGCCAGACTCGTCATCGTTGAGGCCGTGCCCATCACCATGCAATGCCCGGCGCTGCGCGACATGCAGCTTTCGAGCTCACACATTTCTTCGTCGCTGATGCGGCCGGCGCGCCGCTCGTCCCAGAAACGCCATACGTCGGTGCCCGAGCCGATCTCTTCGTTGCGCCACATGCCGCGCAGCATCGGCCCGCCGGTCACCATGATCGCCGGCAGATCGGCGCTCGCCGCACCCATCATCTGCGCCGGCGTGGTCTTGTCGCAGCCGCACAGCAGCACGACTCCGTCGATGGGGTTGGCACGAATCGATTCCTCGACATCCATGGCCATCAGGTTGCGGAACATCATCGTCGAGGGACGCATGAAGGGCTCGCCAAGCGAAATCGTCGGGAACTCGAGCGGAAACCCGCCCGCCGCCCAGACGCCGCGCTTCACGGCCTCGGCCACCTGGCGCAAATGCGCGTTGCAGTTGGTCAGCTCGCTCCACGAATTGCAGATGCCGATCACCGGCTTGTTCTGAAACACGCTCGAGCTAAAACCCTCGGAGCGCAGCCACGAGCGGTGGATAAAGCCGAGCTTGTCATCCCGCCCGAACCAATCCTGACTGCGAAGCTTGCGTTTGGAATTACTCATGAACGCCTTTCTAAAGCAGCTACGGTGATCCGTCAATTATAGGGTGAGTGGGACAGACAATCCTGTCTGTCCTCTTGTCCAGTTATCCAGCGGAATCGCCGCGGCGATGATGTTGCGGTAACACAGAATGGACAGACAGGATTGTCCGTCCCACGATCAGGAGGTTTCACCGCCGTTCAGCGCGTCATCGACCAGTTCGATGTGATCGATCACGCCGATGACCGCGGCGTCGATCGGAGACTGCAGCCGGTCGACGGCGGTCATCGCCGCCCAACCATCCACGGCAAGCAGCACGCGGTCGCCCACCCCGGCGCTCACCGAATCCACCGCCACGAACGGCGCGCCGCGCTCCGTTCCATCGAGGTCAAGCTGCGCTACCAGCAGCAGTTTCATGCCTTCGTGGCTGGAATGCTTTTCCGAGGCGACGATATCGCCGATGACGCGCCCGATCAGCATGGGCCGCCCTTTCGGCCGGGAAGTTGTTCCCTGGGGAATCGTGTACCCCACCCTTGCGAGTGGGGCTCGGATCGCCTGCGGCGATTTTCCGTTACGTCACGGCAGTTTGGGTTACACGCGCCGGCGAAGCTTTGAACCGGCGCATTCATTACGCCCCGCGCGACACAAAAATTCAGCAGTTCGAACATCATGCGCCGCCCTGACCGGCTTGCGCTCGCTGCAGGTTGATCTGATCGACGATGCCGACGACGGTGGCGTCGGTCCCCACTTCGTCGGGAAGAAAAGCCATCGCTGCCTCGCGGCCGCGGCACCAGTAGATCGTCTCGCCGGCGCCGGCGCCCACCGCATCGGTGGCGATCAACACGCTGCCCGTATCACGCCCTTCGGCGTCGAGGGGTTGAACGAGCAGCATCGTGCGCCCGTCGAGCTGTTCGATCTTGGCGGTCGCCCACACTCGTCCGATCACTCTGCCAAGTCGCATCGCTAACTCTTTGTCGAGGGGTGTTCGTCGAGCTCGAGCTCGTCGATGATGCCGACGATGGCGGTATCCACCGGGCTTTCTTTCATGCCCGAGGCCATGCGCGCCGAGCTGCCCGAGACGAGAATGACTCTTTCACGGAAGCCCGCGCCGACCGTGTCGATAGCGACGGCATAGCCGGACTGATCCTGGCCGTCGGGACCGATATAGCGCACCACGAGCAGCTTTTTTCCTTCGAGACGCGGATCTTTACGGGTGGCGACCACAGTGCCGACCACGCGGGCCAACTGCATCGGGACCGTCCTTGGCGGCCCTTACTTGGCCGCCGGCTTCGGAGGAGTGATCGAGAAGATGTCTTCGAGGTTGGAATGCGGGCGCGCAATCACGTGCACCGCGATCAGCTCGCCAACGCGCCGGGCGGCGGCCGCTCCGGCATCGGTAGCCGCCTTGACGGCGGCGACATCGCCACGGCACAGCACGGTCACGTATCCAGACCCGATCTTTTCCCAGCCCACCAAAGTAACCTTGGCGGCTTTCACCATCGCGTCGGCGGCTTCGACCAGCGCCACCAGACCGCGCGTTTCAATCATACCCAGGGCTTCGCCCATTTAGATTTCATCCTCCCTTGGACCGTACCACTTCTTCGACGAGCTGAATCAACTCCTCGCGGGTCACGTAGAACCCTTGCTCTCCGGCCGGCGCCGCGGGACGGCCGTAATCTTCGGCCACCGTCGGGCAGCCCGGCTGCGGCGTCGCCCGCGACTGCACGCCGTAGCGGCCGCGCGACTCGAACAGCTTGGTGACTTCTTCCTGCGGAAGCGGGCGCGCGCCGCCCAACATCTCGGCGACAAAACTGATGCGCGCGAAATGCTCGACCGTCTCCATGCGAAAAAACGCCTGGAAGACGTCTTTGCCGTAACTGACCGCGCCGTGGTTGCCCATCAAAAGCGCGTCGTATTTAGGAATCAGCGGAATCATCGGCTCGGTCAGAGCCGGCGTCCCCGGTAGCCCATAGGCGGCCAGCGGCACACAGCCGAGTCCGATGATGACTTCCGGCAAAAGCGCTTTGTTGAGCGACAACCCGGCAGCCGCAAACCCGGTCGCCGTTGGCGGATGCGCGTGCACCACCGAATGGATGTCGGGACGCAGATTATACACCGTCAGGTGCATGGCGATCTCGGAGGTACGCTCCAGCCGCCCGGCGATTTTGTTGCCCTGGTTGTCGACGATGATCAAATCGTCGGGGCGCATCATCCCTTTACTGACACCCGTGGGAGTCGCCAGGATGCGTTCGCTATCCAGCCGCACCGTGATATTGCCGTCGTTGGCCGCCACCCAACCCTTTTGGTAGACCAGCTTGCCGACATCGACGATATCCTGGCGTAATTCGCGCTCTGTCTTCACCATGCGAATTTCAATCCTAGCGTGGCGGGAGCGAGGTTGTAAAGGAAGGCCGCGGGCGCGCCGGCGGGGGTTCCGGGCCGCCTAACTGCTGCCGTGCCGGCCCGAGACGTTTGGGGTTCCAAGGCGCATGCCGGCAGGACCTGTTTTCGATTGTGGATTCTATGTGGAGTATGCTCCACATATGGAGACGATCCAGGTTGTGCTCGATACGCAGCTATTGCGAGCGACCGACAAAGCCGCGCGGCGCGCCGGCAAGAATCGGTCTGCCCTGGTTCGGGATGCTCTTCGCCACTATTTGCGGGAAGTCCAGATTCAGGACCTCGGGCGGCGCGATCGAGAAGGGTACCAACGGTTTCCGGATAGCGGCGACGACCTCCAGGGATGGCAACGGTTGACAGCGTGGCCGCCCGAATAAAACGAGGGGAAGTCCGTATGTTCCGATTTGGATCGCCCGCCTTGATCCTTCTTCATCCGGCGATTACAGCGAAGGTGTTAGCCTGAATGAGGGCTCTCAGGGCGCCAATATATCGCGGGAGGAAGAAATGGGCTTGTTGGAGCTATTCGGGATCAAGGGCAAACCGGCGGAGGCCGTCAGTAGTTCGGCCTCGGAAACCGTCCGCCAAATCACCGAGCGGCTCGACAAGATGGATCCCGAGCGGGCGAAGTACATCGCGGCGTTCGCCTATCTGCTGGGGCGCGTCGCCAATGCCGATTTGAGCATCAGCGAGCACGAAACCCGGGAGATGGAACGAATCGTGGAAACTATCGCCGGATTACCCGAGGAACAAGCGATCCTGGTGATACAAATCGCCAAGTCGCAGCACGCATTGTTTGGCGGCACCGAAAATTTCGTCGTTACCCAGGAGTTCAACCGCGTCGCCACGCGCGCCCAAAAACTTGCGCTGCTCAATTGCCTGTTCGCCGTTTCCTCTTCCGACCGCTCGATCTCGACTGTCGAAGACAACGAAGTCCGAAAGATCTCGCGCGAGCTGCGGCTGGACCACTCCGACTTCATTGCCGCGCGCTCGGCCTACAAGGAACATCTCGAAGTGCTAAGGAAACGGCCCGAGCGCTAAACCGCCAAGGCTCAGGCGCGGCTGCTCAATTCGCGCCGGGAGTTGAAGTCCTCACCAAACCAGCGAAGAAAGTCCTCCACGGCGACCGTCGAAAAGAGCACTGGAGTGGCGCCGGCCGCGCGGAGCCTCTCTGCCTGTTCGGGTGCGAATGCACGCACGATTAGCCTTTGGCCGTGAAGGAACCTGGCGACCCGCTCGTTGTCCTGGACCCGCCGCATCGTGGAGATGATGACGCGCGCGCGGCGGGCTCCGACGATGCGCAGCAGATGATAGTCCGCCCCATCCCCTCGCACGGCTTCAAACCCTTCCGAGCGAAGCCGCTCGACCACCGCCGGGTCGTCGTCGACAACAACGACATGCTGCCCTTGAGCGGCCAGCGCATCCAGAAGCTGCCGCGTATTCGGCCCGCAACCCAGCAGCAGGACGTGGTCGTGCGGGCGCGGCGTCAAGATCACCCGGCGGCCTGAAGGAATCAATCGCATCAGACGCCAAGTCATCGTATCGGTGGCGATAAACGGCGTCAGGATCATGGTCACAACAGTCACGAACGCGACCACCGCGAGCAGCCCCATCGTAATGTGGCCGTTGCCCATGCCAACCAGACCCAGCACCAATGAGAACTCGCTGCATTGCGCGAGCAATAAGCCGCCTTCGATTCCGGTGCGGGCTGAGAGGCCCGCGCCGAAGGAAATCAGCGTGACCAGCGGAGGCGTCACCAACAACACCAGCAGCGTCAAAGCCAAAGCCAGCGACAGCGTGTCTGGATTCGGCACATCCAGAGTCGCGCCCAGGGTCACAAAGAAGAGCGCCAGAAAAAAATCGAACAGCGAGCTCATCTGACCCCGGACGATGCCGTTGATGGGGAACGCGGAGAGCGAAACACCTGCCAAGAAAGCCCCCGCCGGCAGCGGCAACCCAAGAAACTGTGCCGATCCCAAGAACAAGAACAGGTTGGCCAACACCAGCAATAACTGTGCTTCCTCGTCGAGCTTGAGCCGTAGCATCAGCAGAGGCACCAGCCAGCGCGCCCACGCCCACGTCGCCAGCACCAGCCCGGCGATCCCGGCCAGACTCCTCGCGATCGCGGACGGCCCCTCGTCGAGGCTGCCAAGACCCGTGATGAACAAGATGATGAGGACGTCCTGCACGAGCAGCACGCCCACCACCAGCCGTCCGAAGGGCTCAAAAAACTGCTGCCGCTGCCGAAGAATGTCGAGAACGACTAAGGTCGAACTAGCGGTGAGCGCCAATCCCATGTACAGCGCAGGCGTCCATTCAAAGCCCAACTGCAGCGCCACGGCGAAACCAATCCCGCAGATCAGAAAAAATTGCGCGAGGCCGATTTTAACGGCGGCTTGGCGCTGCGCGCCGACACGCAGCGGGCTCAATTCCGTACCGGCGACGAAGACTAGAAAAGTCAGTCCTAGCAGGAGCACTTCACTCAACAGGGCGCCGCCGGGCAAGACGCCCGCGGC
>JBBDWJ010000253.1:0-16882 GCA_040902925.1 Bryobacterales bacterium
CAACCTTTGGATGCGGGAAGATGGCCTGCTATTTGACAAGCTCGTGCTGACGACCGACTCCGAGCTAGACCCCGAGCAACTGGGGAGCGGCAACCAGACGCCAACGGTAGTATCGGTGGCGCCGAACTCAGGCACGGGAATGGAGCAGAGCTTCGAGTTTGCGTTTGCCGATGCCGACGGCTACAGCGACATTGTGGAAGCGGAGGTGAACTTCGCGACGGCCAACTCTTTCGCGAACGCTTGCTACGTGCGGTTCGATCCGTCGAGCAACGAGGTGGAGCTGCGCAACGACGCCAACTCGTCCTGGTCGACGGCTTCGGTGCTGGGCACGGGCACGGATCTGTCGAACGCGCAGTGTACGATCGACATTTCGGATTCTTCCTCATCGGGCACGGGAAACAACCTGACGCTGACGCTGGACGTGGAGTTCGATGCTAGCTACGAAGGCGCGCAGCCTGTCTACGCCCGCGTCGAGGACTCTGGTGCCCTTGAAGACGGCTGGGACGAAATCGGTACTTGGACGGTGGGCTCGGGTGGAGCCACCTTCACCGAATCCGGCGGTCTGGTGATGATGGAGGCCGAAGCCGGCACCATCGTCAACCAAACCCAGTCCTGGGTGTTCGCAACGACGCAGTCCGGGTATCTGGGAACCGGCTATCTGAGTGCCCAGCCCAATACAGGCACGAACCAGTCGTCGGGCTACGTTGGAGTCTCACCCGAGGTGCAGTTCGACGTGAACTTCTCGACTACGGGGACCTACTACGTGTGGATGCGGGGCTACGCAGCAAACGGCTCGGACAACACGGCGCACGTTGGGCTGAACGACCAGGCAGTGGCGACCTCGGAATCTATGGCACTCGATACGTATGGAGTGTGGCAGTGGACCGAGAACACCAGTGCGGAAGTGCGGGGCACGCTGACGATCTCGACTCCAGGCGCCCACAGGATCAACGTCTGGATGCGAGAGGATGGCCTGTTGTTCGACAAGCTGCTGCTCACGACCGATTCCAACTATACACCGCAATGACATGTGTCACTGATTCAGTGTGTTCGACCGCGACCCATCCAGATCGCAACGAGGCGCCGTTCCGGCGCGATCTGCCCGGTGAAATTGATCTGAAGCACGCTGACGGCGTTCTCCCTTGGAAGGCCTGGGCCAACCTCAGGGTGGCTGAAACCATGAGCAGACCAGGGTGGAAGCTGGCGGTCGCGGTGACGCACTGACGATCCCGTCCAATGTGGAATCACTGACCCTCGCACTTCGGAGTTCTCATGAGACGGAAACTCGTTTCACCCGCAGGCAGGAAGGCAGTCATGATAGGCTTCCAGATGGAGGGGGTCACCCCATCGTTCTGTGTCAAAACTGTGCTAAAAGGTCAAGCAATTGATGTGGAAAGGGTTATCAGACTGAGCGAAAGCCGACTCCCCGAGTGGGCGTAAGCCGTAGAAAAGTCTGGCAGACCGCGTAAAGAATGGAAGACCAGAGGCGTCCTTTTAAGCCGTGGGTCCTGGGTTCGAGTCCCAGCCGCCTCACCACTCCTCCAATCAATCACGGCGACTTGCCGAGCCGCGCTTCAACGCGCGATGCTGACGTGGGTGGTCAACTTTCAAGAGCGACCACTCAATCACAATTGGCACAATTGGGTTGAATTGGAGTGAATCATGGCTTTGCAATCGCCTGCCGCGATACGCAGCACGGCTGGGACGGCTTCGGTCGCGAGCGGCCGCCACTTCCTGCAGATTCCCGGGCCGACCAATGTTCCCGAGCGCGTGCTGCGCTCCATGGCTCGTGCCACCATCGATCACCGCGGTCCGGAATTCGCGCGCCTGGGGCAAGACGTTCTCGAGGGCATCAAAGATGTATTTCAGACATCCGGGCCCGTGGTGATTTATCCCTCGTCGGGAACAGGCGCTTGGGAAGCCGCGCTCGTCAACACTCTCTCGCCGGGCGACCGCGTCCTGGCGTTTGAGACCGGCCATTTCGCGACGCTATGGCGGGACCTCGCGACCGGGTTGGGGCTCGAAGTGGACTTCGTCCCCGGTGACTGGCGGCGCGGCGTTGACCCGGCGATCGTCGAGGCCAAGCTTGCGGAGAACGCGGGTATTCGCGCGGTGATGGTGGTCCACAACGAGACATCCACGGGCGTCGCGAGCAACATCGCGGAGGTGCGCCGCGCGATCGACCGCGTCGGACACACGGCCCTGCTGCTCGTTGACACCATCTCGTCGCTGGCGTCGATCGATTACCGCCACGAGGAATGGGGAGTCGACGTCACGGTGGGCGGGTCGCAAAAAGGGTTGATGCTGCCGCCAGGGCTGGGCTTCAACGCCATCAGCGAGAAAGCGCTCGCAGCGTCCCGCTCGGCGCGGTTTCTCAAGAGCTACTGGGATTGGCGGCCGATGCTCAGCGCCAATCAGGCGGGATTTTTCCCATTCACGCCGGCGACGAATCTCCTGTTCGGGCTTCGCGAGGCCCTCTGCATGCTCAAAGAGGAGGGGCTCCAAAACGTTTTCGCGAGACACGCCCGGCTGGCCGAAGCCACACGCCGCGCGGTACGAGCCTGGGGACTGGAAATACTGTGCGCCAACCCTGAGGAATACAGCGGGTCGCTAACCGCCATCCTGATGCCCGACGGTCACAACGCCGACGAACTTCGCCGCATCATCCTGGAACGCTTCAATCTGTCTCTTGGCAGCGGACTCGGAAAGGTGCAGGGGCGAGTGTTTCGTATCGGGCATCTTGGCGATCTGAACGACTTGATGCTGGCCGGCACGCTTTGCGGTGTAGAGATGGGACTCGCCGTGGCAGGCGTGCCTTTTAGCCGGGGCGGCGTGGCGACGGCTCTCGAATACCTCGAAACATCTTCTCAATAAGCGGCCCGCGTTTGAGTCGGAAGCTCAGAAAATGCACAGATTGAAACGTGGAAGAACGCTACGCCCCTCAACCGATTGAGTTCAGCAACTGCCGGACCATCACCATCTCATCTTCATTGATGCCGTGCCCCATGCCGGGGTAGATTCGCTCGGTGACTTCCGCCCCCAGCCGGCGCAGCAACTCGGTGGTCTCGTGGACGCGCTCGAGTGGGATGTGCGAGTCGAGATCCCCGCTGCCGAGAAAAACTGGTGTAAATTCCAGCGAGCCTAACGCGTTCCAGGTTGTGCCCGGCGGGCCGATCACGCCGCCGCTCAATGCGATGACCGCGCCGTAGCGCCGCGGGTTGCGGGTGGCGAATTCCAGGGCCAGGCAAGCGCCCTGGGAGAAACCTGCCAGCACCGTTTTTTCCGGGGGCGTTCCTTGGCGGGCGATGTCGCCGAGCAGATGCTCGATGAGCCGCAAAGCCGACGAAAGGCCGGGCTCGTTTTGATCCAGGGGCGCCAGAAACGAATAGGGGTACCAGGAATTCCCGGCGGCCTGCGGAGCGCGGATGGCGAGATCCTGCCGGCCAAACTGTTCGGCCAGTCCTAGAATATTTTCCGCAGTGGCCCCTCGGCCGTGCAGCAGGATGACGGCCGCGCCCGCCCCGGCAAGCGGCACGCCGAATTCCACCACCGCCGCCCCCTGGTGAGGGCCCTGCTGGCGGGAGGGTTCCGGTTTTCCGTTGCGTGGGTCCGCCATCGCTCTCCGTTTCTGATTGACCCGGTCTACGAACCGGACTCTGCCGCGATATGTCCCTGGGTTATCGACGTATTCCGCGAGTTGAGTGGTTCAGCCTCGATCGGCCGCGGAACTCCTGGCCAGCGACACCGGCGGCAGCCTTCTCTCGATCTGTTCCCGTTGCGGCTCCAGCCACGGCGGCAGTTTGAGGTGTTCGCCCAGTTCTTCGAACGATTCATCGGTTTGGAATCCCGGTGGATCGGTTGCGATTTCGAACAGCACGCCGCCGGGCTCGCGGAAATAGATCGACCGGAAGTACTGGCGGTCGAGCACGGCCGTGACGTGGAAGTCGAGCGCCGCGAGCGCTTCGCGCCAGGCTAGCTGTTGCTCTTCGTCGTGGGCGCGAAAAGCGACGTGGTGTACCGTTCCGGCGCCCGTGCGGCCGTGCGGCAGCGACGCGGGCGGACGGAGAAGATCGACGACTGCGGCTTGGGTGCCCGAGCGCGAGCGAAAGCGTGAGCGGTCCTGGTCTTCGCCGGCGGCCTCGTAACCAAAAGTTTCGGTGAGCAGCTTGGCGGTCGGACCAGGGTCGGCAAGGCACAGCGACACGCTGTGAAAAGCGCGCAGCCGGTGATCGAGGGGAACCGCGGCGTATCCCCAGGGTTTTTCGTCTTCAACGGAAGGCGTATCGTCGCCGGCACTGGCGCCCGGACCGGCGGCGCCGGCTATGAGTTCGAGAACCAGCCCGTCGGGGTCGCGCAGCGTCATGACCTGCTCGCCGAAGCGGGCGGCCGGCGCGTCGAAGTCGTCGTGAAGCTCCGCGAGCCGGTTCATCCAGTAGTCGAGGGAGGCTTCAGGAATCGCGAACGCCGTCGCGGCAGTCATGCCGTCGCCGGCGCGGCCGGGGTAAGCGCCGGGCCACGGAAAAAACGTCAGGATCGTGCCGGGAGCCCCAACCGCGTTCCCGAAATAGAAGTGATACGAGCCAGGATCATCGAAATTGACAGTTTTCTTGACCAGCCGCAGGCCGAGGACTTTTGTATAGAAGTCGAGATTCCTCTGCGGGTCGCCGGCAATCGCCGTGACGTGGTGGATTCCTGGGATGACGGGGCTGGCCATAGTCTTTCTCTGCCCACGTTCGGCTGCGGCCTGGGCCTAAGCCGTTAACCGGTTACTCGGAAGATCCGTCAATGCGTTGTCTATCCGCCTTCGGTTGTCGTTGATGTTTAGGGCCGCTGCGTCCGGCTCCGGCGAGCCCCAGATCGACTCCTATGGATTCCGTAGACGCTGTCGGCGGCTCAACGGTGACATGACACGGCCAATATCGACGTGGAAAGCTCGGGACACGGGCCACGTCCGTCCGGCGGATCTAATCGAACGTCAGAAAACTGCGCCAGCGGCTTTTTGCCGTGGGCTTCTCGGTGGGATCGTCCTCGATACCCATAATCTTGCGGGCCAGCGCCCCCATCTGCAGACCGACCCGCGACTCGGGGCGCACCAGCGACCCTTTCATGTACGCCTCCGTGAACGTGTTGTAGTCGTTCTCGATCGTGGCGGTGACCGGCACGCCGACCATCTCTTCGACGTCATCGGGCGCCAGGCTCTTCTTGCCGCCCACGCGGGTTAGCACCAGCCGGATGTTTTCCTTTGGCAAGCCGAGCTCCAGCAACTCGCCGACCCGCCGCTTGGCCAGGTGCAGCGACATGACCTCCGGCGTGCTCACCAGATAAACCGCGTCGGAAGATGTCAGCAGGTCGCGGCAGGAAGAATACAACGCCGTCGGCAGATCGACCAACACGTAAGGATAGCTGCGCGTGGCGGAAGTAAACAGCGAGGAAACTTGTTCGATGATCTCGGGCGTCATGACGATGCTCGAGGGCGGGGCCGGCAGAATGTCCATGCCTTTCCAATCGCTGGAGATTTTGCTCCACAACTCGTCGATGACGCTTGTTTTCGTGGCCGCGTCGGCGATGGTGTATTCAGGCTTGAGGCGCAGCCGGAAGGCGACGGTGCCGCCGTGGAAATCGAAGTCGACAAGCAGAGGCTTGCTGGGTGGCTTGCCGTTGCGCTTGCCCTGCTGCTGCAGCTCGCGGCGGATGGCGTCGGCGACGTGAAGCACGACGGTCGAAGCGCCATTGCCACCCTGGGCCGGCATGAAGCAGAGCAACTGCCCGGGCTGCCGCACCGCTACGCCGGCTTTCTGCTGCTCTTTGTAACGCCTGACGAGATGCTGCAAATCAAACGGCGGAGCCAGAAACTCGGACGCTCCGGCGCGCATCACGCTGAGGATTTTGTCTGCCTCGGCGGAGGTGTCGGCGGCGACGACCAACACATCGGGATGGGTGCTCGAAAAGTCGCTGATCAACCGCGTCGCCCGGGCGGTTTCGGTCATGCCGATGACGACGGCGACGATCGGTTCCGGGCTTTTGTTCACCACGCGGCGGAGCTGCCCGACGGTCGGGTAGCGGTCAAAAAGCAAGGGTTTGCTCTTGACGCCGCCGGCCGTCAGCGAAGCCGAGAGCAGGCTGGATAGGTCCGGATCGCTCGAAACGATGACAAATCTTCCGGTCACCGGCATGCGGATTCGATCATTGGCACGGGCTCCGGACGAAGGACTCGATACGGTTGCCAAACATCAGCGCCACGTCCCGCGATTGGCGGGTGCGACCGCGGATGAACTAGGCACTACCGGCGTCCTTTGCTTCTGGAACCACCCTTAAGCTCCATGGTAACACTGCTTTGGCCACGCTGTGGTTCCCGAAGCGGTCCGCGGATGCCGGCTCCCGTGTTCCAGCCGGAATACCTGAACCCGCCCGAGACGTGAGATCGAAAAAAGATCGCGGCCGGTTCCTCAGAACTCGTTTCCGTTGTAAAGAGAAGCCACGAATTCCTCGTAGCCGTTGTACATCAGCGTCGGGCGCACCTCGCCTGTGGGAATGAGCTTTTCCATCGCCTGCGACCAGCGAGGGTGAGGTTTGGTGGGGTTGACGTTCGAATACCAGCCGTACTCGGTGCCCGCCACCCGGTTCCATAGCGTCGGCGGCTGCTTTTTGGTGAACTCGATCTCGACGATCGACTTGATGCTCTTGAGGCCGTATTTCCAGGGCGTGATCAGCCGGATCGGCGCGCCGTTTTGCTTGGGCAGCGGCTTGCCATAAATCCCGGTGACGAACATCGCCATCTCGTTCATGGCCTCGTCGATGCGCAAGGCCTCGAAATAAGGCCACGGGTAATGCGGCTGCGACGAGATGCCAGGCATTTGCCCGGGGCGGTTGACCGTCACCAGACGCATGTACTTCGCGTCCGGCTTCGGGTCGACGTCTTTGATCAACGCCGCGATCGGAAAGCCGGTCCACGGGACCGCCATCGCCCACGTTTCCACGCAGCGCATGCGGTAAAGGCGCTCTTCGAACGGGAACTGCTTCTGCATCTGCGCCATTTCGTAAAAATCGTATTCCTTGGGGTTGTTGACCAGCCCCTTCACTTTTACCTTCCAGGGATTGATCTCGAAGTCTTTCACCAGGTCTTGGACACGCTTCTTGTCGAGGGTGAATTCGTAGAAATTGTTATAGCCGGTGGCGGCGAACTCGGGAGTGACCGGGCGGTCGAGCGTGTATTTGGGATTCAGCTTGGCCGGGTAGAGGTTTTCCGTCGAATTCGCGGCCTGGAGCGTGCTGCCCAGCAGCGATTCCATGCCCACGAACCCGGCGGCTTTGAGCAGCGTCCGGCGGTTGAAGTAGACCGGCTCGGGCGTGGCCTCTCGTTCGGGGATTTCCCAGCCGCGCGGAATCTTGATGAGCATTGCGCCTCCTAAGTCCCTGATTTGCCATCAGGGTAACATATCGATCCGATCCGGCCACCACGGTGCGGTCAGGCGGCTGCGATTCGGATTCGCAGCCCGGCCGGCGAGTGTTTTACTTGTATACTTCGGGGCGGAGGCGGCGGGAGTTACCCGGAAGTTTGCGAGTTTTGTGGGCGGCGGGGCGGCCGAGTAGCCTTGGCTAAGTTAGGTTGATTGGTGGCTGTATTTGGGCTCTGTGTTAAATTTAGACTAGTCATTAGCTAGTTAGTCCGGGATCCGATCATGAGCACTATTACGGCATTCGAAGCGAAGACGCGGTTCGGCGAACTGCTGGAACGGGTTTCGCGGGGTGAGGAGATCGTCATCACGAGGCACGACAAGCCGGTCGCCCGGATTGTCCCCGAGGGCCGGCCTTCACTTCGTCAGGTTCGCGAAGGGGCCGCCGAACTCAAGGCGCTTCGCCTGCTGATGGCGAAACGAAGCCGGTTCAAACCCGTGAGCAACAAAGAGATCCGGAAGGCGATCGACGAGGGACGCACGTGACGACCGAAGGGTTCGTCGCCGATGCCTCAATCGCCGTCGCGTGGAGTGTGGCAGCGCAATCCAACCGCGGAATGGATGATCTACTCGAACAGGTGGCGGAGGGTAGGCCTTTCTGTGTGCCGGGCTTGTGGTTTTTTGAGACCGCCAATGCACTGCTTGTGTTGACGCGGCGCAAGAGAATCACGACGAGAGAGTGCGCGATCGCGCGTCGGGCCCTGGCTGCTCTTCATCCGGTTGTGGATGATGAGGGGCCTCGAATCGCATTCGAGAAGGTGTCGGATCTCGCCGCCGAGCACTCCTTGTCGGTCTATGATGCCGCGTACCTCGAACTGGCGCTGCGCACCAAACTTCCGTTAGCCTCGCTCGACTCCGGGCTGAATAAGGCTGCGCAGCGATGCGCTGTCCCGCTACTGCCTTGAGCCACGCGGCTCATCCGGCTTACTTTTGTTGTGCCTTCGCTTGCACCGCCCCCGGCTGCGCTGCCTCGATGACGCCACACGCGATTCTCATGCCCGCATCGCCCGCGGGATCGGTCTTGTAGTCGTCCTGGCCGGCGTGAACCACAAGGGCAGTGCCGCCGGATTTCAGCAGCGAATTTTCCGCTCCCTTTTCGAGCGTTACGCGATCGTTGTAGACCTCGACGGTCGTCTCACCATTCTTCGCCACGGTGAAGTTGGGCATGTCACCGGCGTGAGGACCCTTGGGCTCCGTCAAGCCGTGTTTGGCATTTTCCGGGTTGAAGTGGCCGCCGGCGGATTCGAATGTAGGCGCTTCACATTTGCCCGTTTCGTGGATGTGCAAGGCATGCTTGCCGGGCGGCAGTTTCGTGAACGTGGCTTTGATCAGGACCCCTTCGTTGCTTTGCAGCAGCGTGGCCTCTCCGACTACTTTGTTGTCCGGGTTGCGGAGATCAGCGCGCGCGGCGTGCTCGGCTCCCGGCGTCGCCTGGGAGCAGGTGCTGGCAATGTGCTGGATGTCATGCACCGTGAAAGCCGTGTAGCCCTCAGCGCTTGTTTCCTTGCCGGTGAGTTTCACAGTGTGGCCGACGTGTTTTTCGAGTTGAGCTGGTCCGGTGATGACAGCGGCTTCACCGCTTCCATTCTCGGTTTTGCCGTCAGTTCCATTCCCGATTTTGTAGGAGTCGCCGCCCTCCACCTTCTGCAGGCAACCCATCAGGGTCGCACCCGCCTGTGTTTTTTTGTCGGCGGCATGCAGTGGCACGGCAAAGCTCAGAGCAAAAACAACGATAAGGCCGCTAAGGGCACTGGTGGGTAGGCGCATGATGGTCTCCTGCTGGTAGACCCGCGTGTGGCTGAGTTGTTGCGCGCTATCTGCAATCAGGGGCGGCGGCAAAGTGTCTTTGTGAACATGCGTCTTTGTGAATATGTGTTCGGCCTCGCGAACGCGAACGGAGTTGCGGGTGATGTAAGGGCGCCGCCCAATCGAGCTATAGATTCCGACTCTGCCGATCGGCACGTTGCCGCCCTCATCAAGGCGCAACAACTGCTGTTCGCTCAATCCGAGCGGATGACTGCACAAGCCGGGAGTGTCATTCATGGAAATCGAGGCCGGATTACTTGGCTCGCCGAGCACCTCTATGCGGAGCGGGGCGTAGCAAGTATTCGCAATCCCGGCGGGCAGGCAGGATGCCTGCCCAACGGCGGTTAGCGCGGCTGGATCAGGCCTCCGAGGCGCTCTTCGGGTCGCGGCTCGGGGCGGAATCGCGTGGACCAGTTTTCAAGATATTTCAGGCCGGTTCCCGTGTTATAGATAACGATTTCTTCTTCGCTCTTGAGGAATTTATTCTCAAGGAGTTTTTCGAGCGCTGCTATGCACGCCGAGCCTTCGGGGGCGACGAACAGGCCTTCGGTTTCGGCCAGTAGCTGGCCCGCTTCGAGAAGTTCCTGATCGGTGACGGCGATGGCTGTGCCCTGGCTTTCGCGGATCGCCCGCAATACGAGAAAATCGCCCAGCGCCTTGGGGACCCTGAGGCCGCTGGCTGACGTCGTGGCGCCTTGCCAGAACTCGGAGGCTTCCCTGCCCTCTTCGAACGCTTTCACGATCGGCGCGCAGCCGGCCGCCTGCACGGCGATCATCTTGGGACGCTTTGGGCCTATCCAGCCAAGCTGTTCCAACTCGTCGAAGGCCTTCCACATTCCGATCATGCCGACTCCTCCGCCCGTTGGGTAGAAGATCGCGTCGGGGAGACGCCAGCCAAGTTGCTCGGCGAGCTCGAGGCCCATGGTTTTCTTGCCTTCGATGCGGTAGGGCTCTTTGAGCGTCGAGACCTCGAACCAACCCTCGGCTTGCTTGCGCTCGGCGACGATGCGGCCACAGTCGCTGATGAGCCCATCGACCAGGGTGACGTGGGCTCCGTACATGCGGCATTCGATGTAGTTGGCTTGCGGCACGTCGCGCGGCATGAAGATGTGGGCTTCGATGCCGGCTGCGGCGGCGTAGGCGGCCAGGGCTCCGGCGGCGTTGCCCGCCGAGGGGGCGGCTAGTTTCTTGGCTCCCAGCTCCTTGGCCATCGACACGGCGGCGGCCATTCCGCGGGCTTTGAAGGTTCCCGTCGGGTTGAGGCTCTCGTCTTTGATGAGAAGGTTTTGGGCGCCCAGGCGGCGCCCCAAGCGGTTGGCTCGGAGGATGGGCGTAAACCCTTCCCCCAGCGAAACGATGTTGGCGGCGTCGCTGACCGGCAGCAGCGGGGCGTAGCGCCACATGCTCGCCGGGCCTTTGGCGATTTGCTCGCGGGTCAGCTCGGCTTTGGCTTTGGCGAGGTCGTAGTGGACCAGCAGGGGGGCCCCGGCTGGCGAGAGATTGTGGATCTGGCCTTTGGGGAGGGTTTCTCCGGTTTGACTGCACGTTAGGTGGGTCAGGAACGTCATGGTATTAGTTAGTAGTGTGCCGCGGCTGCTTTGGACGCTGCGGGCCCCGGCCGGGCGGCTCTCGTACGCGCTGGGTTATGGAAACAGGTGGATCGGCTCTTTGAGACTCGCAGTATGCGACAGCGGATCGGAATACGTCTAGTTTTGATGGCGCTTGCGCTGGGCGCCTCAGCCTCGGCGGCGGAGTATGCCGTTCTGGAGACCGGCTTTCGGATTCTCGCCGAGCGTCACGAGCAGGCCGGCGGGCAGGTGAAGCTTTTCCTCGAGAATGGCGGGTCGATCGAGTTCCCCGCGGCGCAGGTGATCGCATTCGAGCCGTTGGACTATGTCGCGCCGCCCGCGGCCATTCCGCCCGAAGCGGGCGAGAAGCCGTTTGATCTCGAGACGACCGTCCGGGCGATTGCCCAGCAGCATCAGTTACCCGAGGCTCTGGTTCACAGCGTGATCGCCGCGGAGTCGGCATACGACCCGGCGGCGGTTTCCGTGAAAGGGGCAATTGGATTGATGCAATTGATGCCCGAGACGGCTCGCGAGCTTGCGGTCGATCCGCTTGACCCGGGCGAGAACGTGCAAGGCGGCGTCAGCTATCTGCGTCAATTGCTGGAGAAGTATGCGGGCTCCAAGGATCAGCTTGTGCTGGCGTTGGCGGCTTACAATGCCGGGCCGGGAGCCGTCGACCGCTACCGCGGTCTGCCGCCTTATGCGGAAACGCATGCTTTTGTGCGGCGCGTGATCGACCGGTTTTTGTTGCTGGCCGAGACGCGATCGGCCGAGTGATTGGCTTCTTCCGCAGCCCTGTTCTCTAAGCCCGTTCTCTAAGCCTTCCTTAAACCTCGTTCTCCAAAACCCCGTTCTTTGGAGCCTCGTTCTCCGAAGCCCCGTTCTCCGTAGCCCCCGCAAGTGGCGGATACATCTAACCCACGGCTTCAGCCGTGGGAAAACCTCACCGCACTATGGGAGCCCTGGAACGGGCGATACACCCGCCGCTTTGCGGACGCCAGCGCACTCCTCGCCGGTCGTCACCCAACCCCTTGCAGGTTGCGCGCCAGGCGCAGGGTTACCGATTCCGGCACTTGTGCAGTCAGGTCCACTCCTGTTTCGGTGTCGGTTCTCTCGATGACTTTGGCGTGCTCATAGAGGAAGGCCAGGCGGTCGCCTTCGTCGAAGCGGAAATGAAAGCGCTGCTCGCTGACTCGATCGGCCGGCAGAAGGCGGTCGATCGCTTCGAGTAATTTGTCGAGCCCTTCGGCGCGGCGTGCGGAGATAGCTAGCACCGCGGACGCCGGTTGCGCGCCGCTTTCGGCCTCGACCGCCGCCTGCACTTGCCGCGAATCGAGCAGGTCAGTCTTGTTGAGCACGAGAATCTGCGGCTTTTCCGCGGCGCCGAGATCGTCGAGCACTTTGGCAACCTCTTGCATCTGCTCGCGGTGGTGCGGCGAGGAGATGTCGGCTACGTGCAGCACCAGCGACGCCTGGGTGACTTCCTCCAGGGTGGCGCGGAAGGCTTTCACAAGCCCCGGCGGCAGATCGCGAATGAAACCGACCGTGTCGGAGAGCAGCACGCGGCGCCGCGAGGGCAAATCGAGCACCCGGATCGTGGGGTCGAGCGTGGCGAACATGCGCGCATCGGCCAACACCCCGGCGGCGGTCAGAGAGTTGAACAACGTGGACTTGCCCGCGTTGGTGTAGCCAACCAGCGCAATCGTCGACAGCGGCACGCCGCTGCGCTTCTTGCGCTGCAACTCGCGCGTTTTGCGGACGCGTTCGATTTCATCCTTGAGCTTGTCGATGCGGCGGCCGATGCGGCGGCGGTCGGTTTCAAGCTGCGTTTCGCCGGGACCACGTGTGCCGATGCCGCCGCCCAACCGCGACATCTCGACGCCGCGTCCAGCCAGCCTTGGAAGCATATACGTCAATTGCGCCAGCTCAACCTGCAGTTTGCCTTCCCGCGTGCGGGCATGCAGGGCGAAGATGTCGAGGATGAGTTGCGTGCGATCGATCACGCGGATGCCGCAGCGCTTCTCGAGATTGCGCTGCTGTGTGGGGCTGAGGTTCTGGTCGAACAGAATGACGTCGGCGCCGGCCTCCGCCGCCCAGTTACGAATCTCCTCTACCTTGCCGCTGCCGATCAGCGTCGCCGGATCGTATTTCTCGCGGTTTTGCGTGACGGCTCCAAGCACCTCGGCATTGGCGCTCGCAGCCAACTCTTCGAGCTCCTTGAGCGATTCCTCCGGCGAGTAGCGGCTGGACGCAGCTTGGCCATGGGCCGGCGCGCGCTGGTCGAGCTCAACGCCGACGAGAATGCATTTCTCAGGACCGTCCGTTTGCGACGTTGAGCCGAATTGCTTGGAATGCGCTGTCACTTTGGTAGAGGTTTGCTGGGATCAATCCGTTGCTGTCGATTTGCCGGCGTTCCCTGAGGCTGCACCTTCAGCGTGCTGGGTCGTGGGCGTTGCACGCTACGCCCCTACGCTGCGGCACGATCCGCCCGGTTGAGATGGACCGCGCCGGGTGTTACGTCGATTCGCCGGGGCCGGGCATCGCTGGGCGCGCGGCGTCCTCGTTGTTCGATCTCGAATCGGCTTCGGCGTGATCCTGGTGGCGGTGGCCGAAACCGGGCGATTGCCGGGATGTCACGACGGTCGAAATGGCGTGCTTGAAGATCAACTGCTCTTGGTGGTTGGTTTCGAAAACGACGCAGTACTTATCGAAGCCCCGCACTCGGCCAGAAAGCTTCACCCCGCTGGTCAAATAGATCGACACGGGCAGGCGCTCTTTGCGCGCAGTGTTCAGAAAGGCATCCTGAAGGTTTTGGGTCGCCATCGCTGCCTGCTTACTCCCCTCATACCACCTGAAGACGTTACTCATTCCATCTTACCGGAGATGCGGCCGAAAAGTAACGGACCGATGGTACCTGCCGTTCTGTTGCTTCCGTGGCTCGGCGGGCTGGGGTTTTATGGAACAGTGGCGCGAAGCTTTTTTCGCGATACCGGCGCCGGTCAGCCGTCGCGCCGCCGCTGATGGCTGCTCCGCCGGCGGGTTTGATCGCATTCGGCGGCGACTCGTTCGCGGGCCCCACGTTCGCGGGCAATCTCTTGCCGGTCGCGCACGCGTCCGGCAAAAACCGTTAAAATAAAGTGTGTCGCTTCCCATCCTCAAAGAGATTGGCATCGCGTTCCGCAATCTGAATCCGAACGATGTGCGTGGGCTCGCCGAGCGGGAGTTCACGTTGGGCGTGCTGTCCGTCGATGAGGCGGTGTGGGCCGAGATCGTCTCGTTCCTGATACCGGAAGGTACTTCCCCGGCGAAGACGCGAGAGGCGGGCCGTCACATTTTGCGCATGACCTCCGAGTCGGATTTCGCGCGCTGCGAAGTCGGCCTCTCCGAGCCGGGATTGCCGCACCCTTCCCATTTCTACTCGTTCGACGGCGGAAACGCTTCGGCAAGCTTCGACGTGCTTTTGGAAGACAACGAAGACCTGTGGCTGCCAATGGGACGTCGGTTCCCGGGCGTGCGCGACCTGGTGATGGAAAAGATCATCTGGAAGATCAGCAAAGAGAACGCCTTGTTCACCGTGGCGACGGCGGTGCCGAACATTGTTCCTTCGCTCATTTCGCTACCTTGGGCGGCCGGTGAATTTGCGTCCGACACGGCGTTTCTGACAATGAATCAAGTGCGCATGGCGTTCCTAATCGCCGCCGCGAGTGACCGCGAAGTCGGATACCAATCGCAGAAGGCGCAGATCGGTTCGATCGTGGCCGCCGCGTTTGGCTGGCGGGCGCTGGCGCGCGAGTTGGTTTCGAAGATTCCGGCCGGCGGCGGGCTGATCGGCAAGGGAACGATTTCGCTCGCGGGCACCTACGCGGTTGGCAAAAGCCTGGAGCGGCTGTTTCGGTTTGGGCGGGGGCTAACCCGCGCCGAACGGCGCCAGCATTACGACGACGCTTTCGCGCGCAGCCGCGACGTGGTGCAGCAGATCGTGCAGCGGGTGACGCGGCGGCCGGCCGCGGCGCATAGTGCGTAGTCGAGATCGTTTGGCTGAACTCTCCTTGTATCCCTTCAGCTCACTCCCCGTCTCTCTTTTCCTATGCGCGGTCCTGGTGGTATTTTCCCACTCTCTCCGGTATTTGCAGGTTCTTGCGCGCCAAGGCCGATTCTTGCGGATCCCGGTTGCGGCCTTCGCTTTCCTGCTGCTGACGAACCTCACACCCTGTTTGAAGGCCAACGATAAAAAGCTCGATTGGCAACTGAAACCTCTCGAAATCGATGGGCCCATCCCTTATTTCATTGCGCCCGGCTTGGAAGAGCTTGGCTACCGGGAGACGGACGCCGAGCTGGCCGAGTGGGCATTGACGGCCTGGTCGCGCGCCACTGATGGCGTGTTGTGTTTCTATCCGGCCGAAGGTACCAAGGCACTGCTGCGGATCTATTGGAGCCCCGTGAAGGATGGGCTTTACGGACTGATGCAGGCAATTCCCGTCGATAAGAAACGCGGCGGTGAAGTCTTCGTGCGTCCGCAGTTGGACGAGTTGGAACACCGCTTTCGAGAGGTGACCGAACTGGCGGAGCAAGACCCGGTTTTCCGCGACGTAGTCGTCTACCTCACTTTGGTTCACGAGATCGGTCATGTGCTCGGTTTGGTTCACTCCCCCGAACCGGCCGACGCTATGTATTACGGCGGGGATGCGCTCGCCTACTTTCAGAACTATCGCAGCCAGATCCAGACGCGCCGCGACATCCTTCGGCTACCCGGCTTTTCGCCTACCGACCTGCGGCGCTTGCGGCGAATGTACCCGCCGACGTTTTGGTCTAAGCGCCGGCCTGCCGTCGAGGCCAAGAAGCCTTAGCGCTGGGCCATGCACCGTTTCAATTCGAACCAGGCGTGAAAACCGCCGAACACTGCGCCAGCGTCCCCGCTTCACGATTTGACGTCGCTGATCGGCTCCCTTTTTAAGAACGATGACGGGGCAACCGCCGAGCCCTCGGATACGCTATCCTCTTGCGAGGGATCGTGGGAATTCCGGAAGGGTGTTTAGTCATATGCGTTTGCTTGCCTTGGTTCTGATTCTCGGTCTTGCCGGCTGCGGCGGCGCCAGCGACGAGTCTTCTTCCGAAGTCACCGAGGAGGGAGTAGACGTCGCAAAAAATCCGCTCGGGGCGCTCGGAGCGCTGGCCAAAGCGGGTCAGGATCTTCAATCGTTTCAGGAAGAGCTCGCCAACATGCCGGCGGTTGACGCGGTGCATTTTTCAGTGCTGGTCAACGCGCTTCCCGATGTGCCCGGCGGCTGGACCGCCGATGACGCGCGCGGTTCCACCAACCAGATGGGCGATTACAAGATGAGCGAGGCCAACCGCACCTACCGCAAGGATGGCGGCGAGGAGCGGGTCGAAGTGGAGATCCAGGATTGGGCCTACAACCAGGCCATCTATATTCCCTTTTTCCTGCAGGCCGGTTTCAGCCAGGAAAGCACCGAGGGATATAGCAAGGGCATCAAGATGGGCGAAGCCCCCGGCCGCGAGGAATACACAATCTCGTCGCGCAGCGGCCAGCGCTCCGTGCTGGTCAACAAGCGCTTCCATGTGCAGGTGCAGATCGACAATATGGAACCGGATGCGCTCAATGAATGGTGGCCGCGCGTGAAAACAGCGGAGTTGCCTGAGGCGAGTAAGTAGCTTCGACCGGCCGTTGCCATCACGATACGCGGTGCTATTGTTTGATGGTTTTTCCGGCCGCCGCCCTTGCTGAGTCCGCCCGAATTGTGATGCGATTTCGTTGGTACTGTCCTGATCTTGCGTTGGTTTCGGTTGAGGGCGTGGCGCTGGGGCCAATCCAATCGCCGCAGGCGATCCGAGCCCATCCGCAAGGGTGGGGCAACATTCTCAAAGCGATCGCGGGGTACGGTGCATGAAAGTTGGTGACCCCATCCTCGGCGGATGGGGCTCGGATCGCCTGTGGCGATTTCGGAATCCACCGCATGACACGGAACCGGCACGCAGGTTTAGTACCTCTACATTTGACTTCTGCGCAAAGCGGGCAGAAAAGCTGAGTTACAC
>JBBDWJ010000254.1:0-16859 GCA_040902925.1 Bryobacterales bacterium
CGCCCCAAGAGGCCGCAAACGTTTGTCCACCTAATTCGTGGACACTACACTAGTCACGCGGGCCACCCGATGACCGGCAAGAGAACGGCGGTTGCTGTTACCGCAGGGACCGGCATCGGAATACTGATAGGGAAGTTGACGCCAGGCAGCGCCGCTAATCTTCTAAGTCAAATTGTTGATCGTGTTTTTGCTTTCCTGGCGGCGCAGGGTGGCTATGCGTCATTCGCTATCGTCATGACGGTAGGATTCGGCTGGCTCAGCGTTTGGTGTATCAGGCTTTTGGTAGACGGCAAGCAGAGTGAAATCGACCGTGTCGCCGAAGAACGAGACAAGTTCGCACAACTCTTTATAGATGATTGGCAGTCTAGTAAGACCGATGGATTGAAGGGGGCTAAGCGCAAATGAACGAACAGCAAATCGGATTGCTAGTAATTCAGTTGGCGGGAATGCTCTCCGTATTGGGCTGCATAGGTTTCATGCTCATCAAGAGCAGCGAAGAGCAAGAAAGGTTCAAGCTCTACAAGATCAGGGACCAGCTAGTCTATCTGGCGGCCACCGGGGAGCTTCCGCAGGCCAGCCTAGTTTTTAGAGTCTTCTATCGTGCGGTCAACGCGAGTATTTCGGAAGCCCAGAATCTTACTTTCGCCTCACTCGTGCGGGCCTCTATGATGGCCAAGACAGTACTTGAGCAGGAAAAGCGTGAGCGGCTTGTTGAATCTGTGCATCGAACCTCGCCAGAAGCACAACGGGTGATTGCAGAGTTCCTTGGCACTATGATGACAATTGCATATGAGAACAGCTTGGGGTTAAGGATATTCGTTGCATGCAAGGGCATGGTGAAGTCCACGCTTTCCGTGTTCCTGAAAGCCGCCAAGGCTGTGAACCCGCCAAAACCGTACGCATACGAAACCTATGAGTATTGGCGTGAGATGCAACGAATCTGCCATGCATGATCGCCGGTCTCATGCCGTTAGCAATTCTGACAATGTCCAGATCCGATCAGTTAAGCTAGCGCTCATCGCTGGCGTAATCCGCAGCGACCCGTGAACCCGGCAGAAGTTGTAGTAGGCAAAAAACAGCGCCAGCGCCGCATTGAGGTTCGCCCACTTCTTCGAGAACCCGTTGGTCAGTCGTGTTAGCCTCCGCAGATGCATGCGCATCGTGAGGTTGGTCCGCTCGACATGCGATGTGCAAATCTTTTCTTTGACGGGCATTCCGATGCGCTCGACTGGGACCGCCTCCACGCACTCAGGGGGCGAATAGCGGCGCTCGGCTTCAGCGGAGGCGCGGTAGACCTTGATGAGCTGAGCGAAGCTGACGCGATGGCATAGCGAACAGGTGCGTCCAGAACCCAAGTCGGACGCCAAGCCGATGAAACCCGCCAAGCCCTCCAAGGGCAAGGTTAGACTTAGACTACAGCGGCGCTATCCCGAATTAGCAGCTTGATTTTCGGGTCGCGAACGTGCGACCGGGGGGATGGGCCAACACAAGATTAGGACAGTACCAAACGCTGCCAAACCGTGCCAAAGCCTGCCACTTCTTGCCGAACCGTGCCACGCGCTCACCGCACTTTTCTGATTGTGGCGCGCCCCAATCTTCCCGGGATCGACGACTCACAATGGAACCACTCATGAGCCCAGGCGGGCTAGCAGCGAATCGCAATGCTTCCACGGCGGAGAATCTCGGGAGAGACAAGCGAGCGGCCGCAAAGCCGTCACTCGTCGTCGAGATCAAGCACGCCGCGGCGGCGCTCGGCTTGACGAACTTCGTCTTCGTCCATGCCCAGGTGATGAGCCAGTTCGTGCCACAGCGTCTCGTAGACGATGCGAGGAATCTCGCGCGGGGAACGCGCGGCGCGCTCGATCGGACGCTGGAAGATCGTCACCTGGTCAGGAAGGACCATGCCGTAGTTCCAGCCGCGCTCGGAAAGCGGAACGCCCTGGTAGAGGCCCAGCAAGGTGTGGCTAGGCGGCACTCCGGCAGCTTCCAGGTGCTCGGCGCGGGGCTCATCTTCGACCACGACGGTGAGATTAGAGAACCGCTCGCGAAAGCTTTGCGGGATGGTTTCCCAGGCGTCCTCAACCAAACGCTCGAAATCGTCGCGGCGCATGCACTCTCAGTATGAGCCACGTCCGGCCCGGCGCGCCGGTCCCGGCGTGTGCCCGCTTGTGCCATAAGTTTTCGAGCACAGGGGATCCGCCAAGCGTCCCGAGGTTTCAAGCGGAGGGTGCCGCCCTGCCCTGGATTCCGAAAACACTCAGGGAGTCGCCCTACCACTTCGGGCATCGATTCGAGCCCTCGGGGCGCGTTTCGGCCAGAAACCAGTTCTCCACCCTAATACACATGGGCTGTGCTACTTAGTGGCAGTGGGACCATCGTACAACGCCGAAATGTGTCCGATGATCTATTGGCCGCCGGCGCCCTCGCGGTCAACAGTTGATATTGGTGACGACCAACCCCCACACGGGCGGCCACGCGGATGCCGCGGTGTCGCAAAGCCAGCTTCGCGCGACCCTCGACGCCGTAGTGGTCGAAACGATGCGCACGGTGCTGCCGGCGCTGGTGATTCTCCAACTCGTTCTCTCGGCTCTTCACGTTGGGCATGCCTCGTGTCCGGCCGCCGCCGCGGTGGGCTGGACCAGCGCTCTGCTGTGCGTGGCGAGTTTTGCGCTCTGGGCCGCCTTGTTCCGCGACCGGGTTCCCATCGAATGGGCGCAGACCGTCGGCTCGGTTGTCGCGATGGTTACGCTCCTCAACCTGCTGCTGCATCTGTATCTGGTTTCGGAGCCGCGTCAGCCCCCGATGCTCACGCTGCTATTGATCGCCATCGGCTGCGTGGTGATTGCCGTTCGATGGCCGGTTCTGGTGCTGCTGGGTTGTCTTTCCGGTTGGGGCGCTATCACGTGGGTCTTTCTTCCATGGTATGAGCGGCTTTCCAACGGCTTTGAACTGTTGGGCGCCACCGTGATCGTTGTCGCCGTCTGCAACTCCCGGCTGCGCACCAGCCGCCATTTGCAGGAAGAAGAGCGGCGCCGTCGCGAACTGATGGCCAGCGAGGAGCGCATGGCGCTGGCGGTGCGCGGCGAAATGGACGGCCTGTGGGACTGGGACCTCAAGACCGATACGCTCTATTTTTCGCCGCGCTGGAAGTCGATGCTCGGCTACGAGGAGCACGAGATCGGCGAGTCGCCCGACGATTGGTTCAACCGAGTCCATCCCCACGACCTGAACGAGATGATGATCGACCTCTCCGCTCATCTCAGCGGCCAGACCGACCATTTCGAAAAGGAACACCGCATTCTACAGAAGGAAGGCGCCTACCGCTGGGTGTTGAGCCGCGGGTTGGCCGTTCGCGACGAGCGCGGCAAGGCTGTCCGCATCGTCGGCTCTCAGATCGATATTACGCAGCTAAAAAGTTTTGAGTCGAGGCTCCTGCATGATGCCTTCCACGACCGGCTGACCGGGCTGCCCAATCGCGATTCGCTGATGGCGCGGCTCGAGGAGGTCATCGAGGCCCGCAAGCGCAATGTCCGGTATCTGTTCGCGGTGATGTTTCTCGATCTGGACCGCTTCAAAGTCATCAACGACAGCCTCGGCCATCACATCGGCGATGAACTGCTGGCCGCGGTGGCCGAGCGGCTCGCCAGTTTCCACCGCGAAGGGGACATGGTGGCGCGTCTCGGGGGCGACGAGTTCGTCATCCTGATGGCGGGGTTGCAGTCCCCCGAGGAAGCGACGCAAATCGCCAACCGCATTCAGGAAGCGCTCGCCGTTCCGTTCCAACTGGTGCGGCACGAGGTCGTCACAACGGCCAGCATCGGCATCGTGTTGAGCACGACCCATTTCGAACGGCCCGAGGACCTGCTGCGGAACGCCGACATCGCGATGTACCACGCCAAGGGCCGCGGGCAAGGGCAAAACCAGGTCTTCAACTCCGCGATGCACGTGCGCACCGTGCGCCTGTGGACGCTCCAGAACGACTTGCGCCACGCCCTCGAGCGGCAGGAGCTGGTGCTGCACTACCAGCCCCTGATCTCGCTCGAAACCGGCCGCATCAGCGTCGCCGAAGTGCTTATCCGCTGGCAGCGCTCGACCGGAGAGCTGGTCTCGCCCGCGGAGTTCATTCCGCTGGCCGAAGAGCTCGGGCTCATTGTGGATATTGGTGAATGGGTGTTGCGAGCCGCCTGCAAGCAGAACAAGCTGTGGCAGGACGCAGGGTTCAGGCCGATCCGCATCGCCGTCAATCTCTCGGCCCGCCAGCTCCGCCAAAAAGACTTTCCCAATACGGTCAAGCGGGTCTTGCAGGAGACCGGCCTCGAGCCGCAGTGGTTGGAGCTGGAGCTGACCGAAAGCGCCCTGATGGATAGCGCCGAAGTTACGCCGGCAGGCCTCCATGCCCTGTTCTGCATGGGTGTGCGGACCTCAATCGACGATTTCGGCACCGGCTATTCGTCTCTGACGTATCTGCGCCAGCTCAAGTTCAACACCTTGAAAATCGATCGCTCGTTTGTTGCCGGGATTACGACCGATGAGAACGCCGCGGCTCTGGCCAAAGGCATGATTACCCTGGCGCACAACCTGCACCTCGACGTTGTCGCCGAGGGGGTCGAGACCCTTGGGCAGCTCTCGTTCCTGCACTGGCACGGCTGCGACCAGATTCAGGGCTTCCTCGCCAGCCGGCCATTGCCCTTGGCACGCTTTGCGGATCTATTGGAAGCCGACCGGCGGCTGCTGCAGGACTATTTCGCAACAAACCCTCCGCGCTCCCCTCACCTGGAACTTGCGCCGCCACCAGCCGCTGCGGCCTCGCCCACTCCCGTCGTAGCCGGGCTGCCGACGCCAGAGATGGAAGAGAGCCTGGCCGGCCGCTCGGTGTAGTAAGCCTCGGTTGTTGGTTCAGGCGGGCGCGCTTTCTGTGGCTGGCGGCCGGTACTGTGCCGCCAAACGATCGATCGAAGGGCCGAGGACGCCTAAATCAAGCTAAGCCAAATAGAGTCAACACATTGGCGCGCGGGAAAGACCTTAAGTCCCACTCCAGTAAACACCCGTGTTGAAAATGTACCCGACGGTCTATTGGCGGAAACAGAGCCTCTAGGGTTAACTCTCCCTATAGGTGAGCTTCCGCGCCCCAAGCAGCAACTCGAAGCAGAGTGACCAGCCGGAATTTCGCTCGACTCTGGACGATGCCGTCCTGCAGTCGTTGCGGCTGGTGTTACCCGGTCTGGGTTTCCTATACCTGGTCGTCGCCGCGATTCGGGTCGCCCTGGACATCCAGCAGGCCTCGCAAGTCGCCTTCATCAACGCCGCCTCGGCGGCCGCTTTCTTCGGTCTCTGGATGTTGCTGGTGCGCGGCGGAGTGACCGCGCGCCTGTCCCACCCCGTACTCGCGGCCGCGAGCAGTGTAGCGCTAGTCAACGCGCTGTTGCATTTCCAACGCACCGCCTCCCAGTGGCACTCCACCGAGATTCTGCTGTTGCTTGTCGGGATGGGCTGCGTGTTCCTGTCGCGGAGCTGGCTGGCGGTTTGCTGTGCAGCGGTTGTCGGGTCGGCGGGTTTCCTCGTTTGGGCGACGCGCCCTTCCCTGGAATGGCCGCACTACGCCGTTACGTTTCTTGGCGCGGGGGTCTTGGCTTTTGGGGCCCAAGCGGTGCGGCTGCGGGCATTCGATACCATCCGCGAGATGCGCCTCAGCGGGCAGCGACTCCAGCAGGAACTAAAGACCAGCCAGGAACGCTATTCGCTGGCGTTGCGCGGCACCAACGACGGGCTCTGGGATTGGGACTTGGTGCGCCAGGAGATCTACTACTCGCCGCGCTGGAAGCGGCTGCTGGGGTATGAAGAACACGAGGTCGGCGCCAGCCCCGATGAATGGCTCAAGCGGGTGCATCCGCTCGATTCCTCGGCCCTTCGTAACGACTTGGATGCGCACTTGCGCGGGCAGTCCACGCAGTTCAGCAACGAGCATCGCATCCGCCATAAAGACGGCAGCTATCGCTGGGTCCTGACGCGCGGCCTCGCCGTCTGCAACGAACGCGGCGTGGCTATCCGTCTGGTGGGTTCGCAGACCGATATCACACGGCTCAAGGATGTCGAGTCGCGGCTGTTGCACGATGCGCAGCACGACCGGCTTACGGGCCTGCCGAATCGAACGTTTTTCCTCTCCTGCCTGCAGGATGCCATCGAACGGCAGACTCGCGACGGCGCGTTTCTGTTCGCGGTGCTGTTCCTCGATCTCGACCAGTTCAAGGTGGTCAACGACAGCCTCGGCCATCATGTGGGCGACCGGCTGCTCGAAGAAGTGGGGCAGCGGCTGTTATCGTGCAAAGCCCCGCTGGGAACCGTCGCCCGGCTCGGCGGCGACGAGTTCGTCATGCTCATCGAAGACCTGCGCGACCCGCGCGACGTGGAAAAGACGGCGTTGGCCGTTCAGGAAATGCTCTCGAAACCCATCCACATCGAGGGCCATGAGCTGTTCACCAGCGCCAGCATGGGAATTGCGCTGAGCATCGGACGCCATGAGCGCCCGGAGGACCTCATCCGCAACGCCGACATCGCTATGTACCGGGCCAAGTGCCGCGGCAAAGGCCAGTGCGAGCGCTTCGACTGGAGCATGCACAGCAACGCGGTCAACCTTTGGCAGCGCCAGCGCGATCTTCGCCGCGCCGTCGACCGCGACGAGTTCTTCATTCACTACCAGCCGATCTTTTCGCTGCAGACTGGCCGCATCGTTGGCGCCGAAGCCTTGTTGCGCTGGCAGCGGGCCAACGGCGAACTGCTGGCGCCCAAGGATTTCATTCAGCTCACCGAAGAGATGGGCATCATCGTGCACATCGGCGAATGGGTGCTGCGTTCGGTGTGCGCCCAGAATCGCGCCTGGCAGCAGGCCGGCCTCGACCCGGTTCGCGTGTCGGTAAATCTTTCGGTCCGCCAGCTCAAGCAGAAGGATTTCGTCAACTCCGTGCGTCGCGTGCTCGAGGAAACCGGGCTGGAGCCGCGCTGGCTGGAGTTCGAGATCACCGAAAGCGCCTTGATGAAAACGATGGACGAAGCGCCCAGCACGCTTGCCGCGCTCGCGGAGATGGGCGTGCGGCTGTCGATCGACGACTTCGGCAGCGGCGCGTCGTCGTTGAGCTCGTTGCAGCGCGTTTGCTTCGATACGCTCAAGATCTCGCGCACTTTTGTCGGCGACATGCTTGAAGACAAAAAAGCAGCGGCCCTGGTCAAGAGCATGATCCGCCTCGCCCATAGCCTCGATATCAGCGTTACCGCCGCGGGCGTGGAATCCCGGGAGCAGCTTTCGTTCCTGCTGCGGGCGGGGTGCGACAAGATTCAGGGTTACGTGGCGAGCCGGCCGGTGCCCGCCGAGCGTTTCGAGGAAGCGTTACGCGTGGGCCGGCGTCTGGTAACGAGCCAACCGGTGGTGCGGGCTGACATTGAGGAATTCGAGCAACTGCCCATGGTGGCACTGCCCGTCCCCGTGACCGCGCAGCGCCAGAACGATCTCGAGGAACTGGCCACGGCTCTTTCGCTTAGCAACGGCCCCAGCCGCTAAGCAGCAAATTCTCTGCGTCGAGGATCAGCTTCCCGGCGGAGGCTGCCGAAATTTCAGCGCGGAGCGAGCTTGACTTCGCGCCCCGTAGCGGCCGATTGCTTCGCCGCCTCCAGAATTTCCACCACATCGACGTTGATATCCAGCCCGACAATATTGTCAGGAGCTTTGCCGCTCTTCACGCGGCTGACCATGTAGCGGATCGGGTCGCTATCCTCCGGCGACAAGGCCGTCGGCTCAAGTTCTTTGGGGCCGCCGCGCCCCTTGCGCAACTCGAGGGCTTGGCGCGTCATGTAGAGGCTTCCTTCCCTGCCAAAAATCTCGAGATCCTGAAAACTGCTCGGCAAATCCCAGCTTCCTTCGAACAGGCCCACGCCGTCCTTGTACCCAAGCACCAGCACCGCGTTGTCCTCGACTCTTGGGAATTTCTTAGGTTGCAGGTGGTCCACGCGGGCGTACACGGTTTCGGGGCGGCCTTTGATCCACAGCGACCAAAGCGCGTTGTAACAGCCGAAATCGACCAGCGCGCCAGCGCCGTTCTTCACCGGGTCGGTGAGCCAATCGAAAAAGAACTTGCTGCGCGCGCCCTCCGAGCCCGGCCCGCCGTGCCCGACGATTCCTCGCAGCCTCAAAACTTCGCCCACGGTTCCAGCCTCGGCCTGCCGCTTGATTTCCTGGTTCGTCGGCCACCACGCCATCTGATAATTCGTCATCACGTGGACCTTATGCTTAAGGGCCAGCGCCCGGATTTTCTTGGCGTCTTCGAGGGTCGACGCCAACGGCTTCTCGAAAATCATGTGGACGTTGCGCGGCGCGAGGTATTCAGCGATCTCGAGGTGGCGGTTGTTTTCGACAAACGCCCAGACGATATCGGGCTTCTTCTTTTCGATGAGCTCCTGGTAGCTGTTGAAAAACTCAGCGTTGGGGACGAGTGTCTTCGCTTCGGCAATGAGTTCGGGCTCCGACTCGGCGATGCCGACAAGCTCAACCCCGTCGATCGTGCCCACGTTGCGGAGCTGCGTCCAGCAATGCGAATGGACCAGCCCGACGAAAGCGATTTTGGTTTGCGCCAGCAACGAGGGCGAAAGCACGCCGACAGCAAGCCACAGAATCGTGGTGCGGAGCGAAAACATGAGATTCTCCTTAAATCGCCGGGGACCGGATCGGCTGACGAGACGCGACAGAGCGTTTCTGGATCCATTCTAATGCTCGACAGCGGACTAATGCTCCACAGCGGAGTAATGAATGGCGTTGAACAGCAGCTTGAAAGTGTTGTGCGGTTGGGCGCGAAACTGCGGCCGGAATCCGATCAGCACCACGCGCCCCTTGCGGTAGCCGATCTCGGCGGCAGCGATGCGGTTTCGCAGGTATTCCTCGCCGCGCATCCAGCCGCTTTGAAGTACTTCGTCTCCCGGATAGCGCGCAATGACCTTTAGATTCGTATAGGAAAACCCCGGCGCCGGATCGAAGGCGCTGTTGCTTTCGAACACGGCCGTCGCCTCGCTCGGCATACCGTAGGCGACCGGGTGGTGCGAGTCGACCAGGATTCGCAGCAGCGCGCCCGGGCACGAAAACTGCGAACGGCTGAGCCCTTCGACAACATCCTTCACCGGCAGCGCGAAGGTTCGAACGGCAAACTCGGTTGAATCTCCCATCGCGATGAGCGTTCCGCCCTCGCTCACAAAATCGCGCAGCGCATCGCGCCCTCGATCGCCGATACCACCTTTGTATTCCTGGGGAGTGGACTCCCAGTCGTTTCCGTCGATCAGGCGCTCGTCGCCGCGGTCGCCGGGCAGGATGATCACATCCCACGATTCTCTAAGCGCCCCCGCCCGAATGTCGGCGTCCTGAATTGGAGAAAAACCGAATTCGTTTTGCTCGAGCAGCCAGCGGGTCCAGCCTTCATCCATCGACGCCGTCCACGGCTGGTAGAGCGCCACGCGCGGCTTGGTGAGCCGCAGCATGGGAACCTCAAGCGGTTTGTCGAGGGGAACGCCGCGCAGGCCGAGATTTTCCACCGCCATCCGCAGCTCGTCGTCGCGCCCGGCCGCCTTGACCCACAGCGAACCAGGCGGAAAAGTCCGTCCCCCGGCTTCGACTTCCGCCGTGGACCACGAAACATCCGCCCCGTGCCGCAGCAGCCGGTTCGTGAGGAGGGCCTTATTGTTGGGCTCAGGCGAGATCAGGAATCCGGATCGCGCCGGGCCGGAAGCCACTACGCCCTTCGGCACGGGAATCGAACGCAAAGTTTCGAGCTTGGCCTGAAACACATCCTTGACGCGCACCGCCTCGACGCCCATTTGCAGCGGCAGCGTCCAGGCCGTAACGTCGTAAGGTTCGTCGCCGATCGTGCCCAGCGGCAGTTGTCCCGGGTCGGGGTGGTTCTGCTTCTCGAGCAGATCTTTTACGTAGGCGCGAAAGGGCTGCGCCATCGGGATGACAAACGAGCCGGCGGGATACTCCTGATCACCGACATGGAACGGTTCTGTCGCGCGCTGCACCTCGATGCCGGCAAGGTGCAGCAATTCGAGAAGCTTGTGGGCTGCACCGGGGTCGCGCTGCGCCGGAAAAACGTACGCGTAGGGATCACCTTTTTTGCCCTCTGCGATAGCGCGCCGTCCCATCTGGATCTGGTTTTCAATCAGCCGGACGCGGTTGTTCGCCGCGGTCTCGATCAGCGAATTACTGATCACCAGCTCGAAGTCGATGATGTCGCGCAACGTCCATTTACCGCCGAGCCACGGCCGCGGGTAGTCGGCTCGCGGCGTGACGTCGGTCGGCGCGGGCGCCGGCGCTGTAGGATCGGCCGTGCGTTCGCGAAACCAGTCGGTGCGGCTCTTGCGCGAGGAAGACGCCTGGCCGAGCTTCGCTTTTTCCTGGTAGACCGGCGTGGCAAGTTGCGCGCTGGCGATTTCGGTGAGCAGGCCGACCGTGTTGTGAAACCACGCGCCGCGCAAAAAGCCGCCCTGCCACCAGGCGGTATAGCGCTGGCTGTGACCGACACCGTCGAAGCCCGCGTCATGCAAGGCGCCGAACATCGATAGCCCAAGCATGCCGACTTCGGCCCAGATCACCGGATCGACGTTGGGATTGATCGGGTCGTCGAACGGCGGCACGAAAGCCCGCATTCCGGCGTTACCCTGCTGATGCTGATCGAGATAAACCTGCGGAAACCACTCCTGGAAAAGTAGCTTGTTGACGTAGCGGCTTTCGACCTGCGTCATCATGAATGCGTCGCGGTTGTTGTCGTGGCCCACATAGGGGTGATAAAGCCAGGGCAGTCCCGCCCAGACTTCTTTGGTTCCCCGCACGCGATTGTTCCAGTCGGTCACCATGATCTGCCCGTCAGGATTGAACGACGGAATCAGCAGGAACACAACGTTGTCGAGCACGTTTCGCGTCCACGGGGAGTCCTCCGTGGCCAAGCGGTAGGCGAGCTCCAACGCCATTTGCGACGAAGCGATCTCGGTCGCATGGATGTTGCACGTCATCAGCACGACGACCGGCGAGTTCCACGTCAACTCGCGCGCGTCTTCGTCGCTCAGCTCATTGGGGTGCGCAATTTTCCATTGGTTGGCTCGTATTTCGTCGAGCCGGGCGAGATTGCGAGGCGAGGAAATCGTCGCCAGCACGAAGGGATTGCCGTTGGTTGACTTACCCAGTTCGTCCAGCCGGACGCGGCCGCTCGACTCCGCCACCAGCCGAAAATAGGCGACGATTTTTTCCCAGCGCAACAGATTGCCGTCGGATCCGATCGGAAAACCAGCAAACGCGTCGGGCGTCGCCAGGGAAGAAGGGGTTTTGGAAGCAGAAGAGCCCTGTGCCGCCAGCGGCCCGCTCAGAAGAAGGCTTGTCAGTAGAAGAAACGCGGCGAGACGAAGGCACGAGAACATCGGAAAGGGCTCCAACCGGCAGCATCCGGAGCAGGAGCCCGGAACTGGCGCAAAGAACTATCCATACAATATCAGCCCAAGCGGGGCCCGGTACTCTTGCCGGTCCCCCGTCGCAAAGCGGCGACGAAAACGCTCGCTGAAGCCCTTTCAAAGTTGAATTACGAAAGCCGGCCTCCACCAGCCGCCGCGTACCTCCGCCAGTGTTTCAGCGAGGCCATAGTTGGGGTATCATGGGCTGCCATGTATCGCCGAACAGTAATCTGCACGGCCCTATTCACGCTGCTTCTGTCCACCTCGCGGCTCACGGGCCAACAGGCCGCTCCGGAAACCGAGGAATGGCTGCGCAAGGAATCCAAGGCGCGGCTATCGCAAATCGACGGGCGGCTTACTCTGGCCGGCCTAGAGAAATCCGTCGAAGTCCGCCGCGACCGCTGGGGCGTCGCCCACATCTACGCCCAGACCAAGCACGATCTGTTCTTCGCGCAAGGTTTCGTCGCCGCCCAAGACCGTCTCTACCAAATGGAAATCTGGCGGCGAACCGGCACGGGCGAGTTGGCCGAGGTCTTCGGATCAAGCTACGTCGAACGCGACCGCATCGCGCGCCTCGTGCGCTACCGCGGCGACATGCAGGCCGAGTGGGATAGCTATTCGCCGGACGCAAAGGAGATCGCAACGGCATTCACCTCCGGCGTGAATGCGTTCGTCAACCATGCGGGCGAAAGCCTGCCGATCGAGTTCGCACTGCTCGATTTCAAGCCGGGCCGATGGGAACCCGAACACGTCGTGCTCCGCATCGCGGGTCTGTTGATGACTCGCAACCTGACGCAGGAAATCGCGCGCTCCGAGATGATCGCCAAACTCGGCGTCGAGGAGACGTTGAAATGGTTTCCGCCGGACCCGATGCGGCAAATCCGGCCCGACCCTGATGTCGATCTCAACGGGCTCGACCGCGGCGTGTTGGCCAACTACCGCTCGGCAATTTCGATTCCGGCGCTGGCAGGGGAAGAAGGCAGCAACAATTGGGTGGTCTCCGGCAAGCTCAGCACCACCGGAAAGCCCCTGCTGGCGAGCGACCCCCACCGCCCCGTTGTCCTACCTTCGCTGCGATACATGGTCCACCTCGTGGGCCCCGGCTGGAACGTGATCGGTTCAGGCGAGCCGGCGCTGCCCGGCGTCGCGATCGGGCACAACGAACGCGCCGGCTGGGGATTTACGATCGTCCCCTACGACATGGCGGATCTGTTCGTCGAAACGATCGATCCCGAGAATCAAGGCCGCTACCGCTATCGGGATCAATGGCTGCCGATGACCGTGGAGCTCGAGAAGATTCGCGTCAAAGACGGGGAGCCGACCGAGGTCGAGCTGAAGTTTACGCGAAACGGTCCCGTGATCTGGGAGGACGCGGCCACGCATCGCGCGGTGGCTTTGCGCTGGGCAGGCACGGAGCCGGGAACCGCCGGCTACCTGGGAAGCCTTGCGATCGATCAAGTCGCCAACTGGGATGGCTTCCTCCAAGCGATGAAGGCCTGGAAAATTCCCGCCGAGAACATGGTCTACGCCGACGTCGACGGCAACATCGGCTGGATTGCGGCCGGGCTGATGCCGATTCGCGACGGTTGGTCGGGCTTACTGCCCGTCCCGGCCGCCGCCGGCAAATACCAATGGAAGGGGTTCCGTACCGTCGCCGAACTTCCGCAGCGACTCAATCCCGAAAGCGGATACATCGCAACCGCCAACCATAACATCCTGCCCGACGGATACCCGCACGACCTGGCCTTCGATTGGGCTGAGCCATTCCGATTTCAACGCATCGACGAGGTGCTGCGGCAAGGCCGGAAATTCGAGATCGCAGATTTCCAGCGCCTGCAGCTCGACGAAACCTCGCTGCCCGCTCGACAGCTTGTCGGCCTGCTCGAAAAGCTTCCCGAAGGCGGCGCCGCCGAGCAGCAAAGCGCGCGAAAAATGCTCCAGGGCTGGAACAAGGTGCTCGATCGCGACTCGGCGGCCGCGGCTCTGTTTGAGATTTGGCTAAGGCGGCTGCCGCCGAGATTCCTCGAAACTCAGGCGCCGCCCGAGACGCGCGCCTTGGTATCGGGAAACCTGAACACGATGACGCTCATTCAGATGTTGAGCGATGCCCCGGAGGAACTGCGCCGCGAGGTGATGCTCGGTGCGCTGTCGGAAGCAATCCAGCAAGCGGAGTCATTGCTGGGAACAGACCGCGCCGCTTGGCGTTGGGGCAAGCTCCACACCATCACGTTCCGGCATCCGCTGGCGAACACGCCACCGCGCGGCGGCGTCTTCAATCGCGGCCCGGTAGAGCGCGGTGGCGACAGTCTGACGCCGAACGCCACATCAGGACCCAGCTTTCGCCAATCCGGCGGCGCCTCCTACCGGCACATCCTCGATTTCGCCGACTGGGACCGCTCCGTGTTTACCAGCACGCCGGGACAATCGGGTCAGCCCGGCAGCCGGCACTACGACGATCTTTTGCCATTGTGGTCCAAGGGAGAGTACGCGCCGCTGGCGTTCAGCCGCAAGGCCGTTGAAAAGTACACCGCGAACAGGCTGGTGCTGGAACCGAAGTAGACGAACCGCCTTTTCCGGAAGTGTGCGCGTTCGATCAAAAAGCATCGATGGCGGATTCGAACTGACGCGGACTTGGCCGTAGTCAAAACGCGTCATGCCGGACCAAGGAAAACGACAAATCCACGATAGGGGAATTTCGATGAGTCGAACGTGCTTACCTACGTTTTTGATTAGTGGCTTGGCGGGGTTGCTGAGCGCGCCGATCCTGGCGAGCCCGCAAGCGTCCACCGCACGCCCGGCTTCTGAGCAAAAATATCCAACCGGATACGATGACACGCCCTTCCTGCCGGGCGGCAAGTGGCGTGTGCACGACGGCAATCGGCCCCGCCCCGAGATCATTACTCCCGGAACGGAGAGCACGCCGGATGTGCCAGGCCGTCCCCCGTCGGATGCGATCGTGCTGTTCGACGGTAAGGATCTCTCAAAGTGGCAGGCCCGTTCCCGGGATGGCGAACGCGAGCAAATCGTCGCATCGGCCTGGAAAGTCGAAAACGGATACTTTGAAGTCGTTCCCCGCACCGGCGGCATCTTCACCAAGGAGGAATTCGGGGATATCCAACTGCACATCGAGTGGGCCGCGCCCCAGAAGATCGAAGGCGCCAGCCAAGGCCGCGGCAACAGCGGCGTGCTGATCATGGGCCGCTACGAGGTGCAAGTCCTCGATTCCTTCGATAACGTCAGTTACGCCGATGGCCAGGCGGGGGCAATCTACGGGCAGTATCCGCCGCTGGTTAACGCGTCGCGCAAGCCCGGCGAATGGCAAACCTACGACATCGTCTTCGAGGCGCCGCGCTTCGAGGACGATAAACTGATCAAACCGGCGTACGCAACAGTGCTGCACAACGGCGTGCTGCTGCATCACCGCCGCGAGTTGCTGGGCCCAATGCAACACCAGCGTCTAACCGAGTACGAACTGCACGGGCCCGAAGGCCCGCTTATGCTGCAACAGCACAGCAATCCAGTGCGCTACCGCAACGTCTGGATCCGTCGGCTGAATCTTTCCGAGTAGTAGCGGATCCCCCTGTGCTTCCGCGTGCGCCTTTGCCGCCGTGTACACGATCGGCTCCCCTTTCAGGGTGATGGCCCTGGACTCTGCCACGAGTTCCGTTGATTGAGCCTATATCGGTGACCGGGGCCTATACCCGTGATCCGTGACCGAGGCCAAACGGGCAAAACACCGGACTACCCTGACACGGTATACCCGCAGGCCTGTCCTCCAAACTGTCGAACTCCCTGGAACTCGCCGATAGAAGCCGTAACAGTGCACCGATAGAGGTCGCAACAGTGCAATTGTGCTGGCTTGTGGAATAATTTTCCACCGCGCAGATCCTCTCCAAGGGCTGATTCGTACCAAAACGAATTCAACAAAGGCCCTGGATTGAATTTCTTAGATTCGTGCGAAACAATACGGCACTTGAAATGCATCTATTCAAAGAGCAAAGACAGGAGGTAAATCGTTATGAACAGAACATTTGTGAGCTTTGTTGTTCTGTTTTTTGCCTTGGCCGGATCAGTCGTTGCCGAAAACCCGGTCCACGACCGGGAGGCCCCTAAAGAGGCGGTCGAAAACTCCGGCGGCGAGAAGGCCGTGCCGGAGAGCAGCCTAGGCGAATTCACGTGGCCCGGAAAGCTTGTCGATCAGGACTGTAAGGACAAGCGTATCGACAACACGTGTCCGGTATCGCCGTCGACTGTGCGATTCGGCTTGGTGATCGATGGCGGGATCATCCTGCCATTCGATGAGGCGAGCAACCAGAAGACAAAAGAGTTTGTCGCGAAACGGGGCCAAAAAGGAAACCTGGAAGTCTTGGCCGACGGCAGCAGAGAGGGTGGCGCGTTCAAGCTGCAGTCGATCAAGTCAGCCAAGTGAGGACCCGGCCACCGCACCCGGTCGCGTTGTGAACGATGACGCAGCCTCTTGACTCCAGGCGGCGCGGAAACCCTGGTCGAGTAAAGGCGAAATGTCGCGCCGGGGTGAAGTTTCTGCTCGTTGGGCGCGCTCGATCAGAGTGGACTGGGTGCCAGATCGAGGTATCTGCGGTATACGCTCGCCGGCGGACTTTAGGCTGCTCACCGGTGGCGAAGGCGCCCAGGTCCGCGAAGACACAAAGTCAAAAAGGCCCGACCATTTGGTTGGTCGGGCCTTTTCAGATTTAATCGGGCGGCGTCCTACTCTCCCACGCAGTTGCCCGCGCAGTACCATCGGGGCTGAGGGGCTTAACTACCGTGTTCGGGATGGGAACGGGTGTGACCCCCTCGCTAGAGCCACCCAAAATCAGGTGTCAGGTTCCGGGTGCCAGGTTTTGGAGGATCTCCAAAACCGCACGTCCTAGTCCGACACACAAATTCTTGCTGATCCTGAATATCGAAGGGTTGAAGGCTACTGCATCGAGCGCGTTGTAAGGTTCTGGGTGGCAGATGCTGCTGCCAGGAGAATCCCCTGACACCAGGCACCTCACACCTGAAACCTACGTTTACCGATTCAGTGCTCGGTAAATTTTATGGTCAAGCCGAACGGGCGATTAGTACCGGTTAGCTGAACGTGTTACCACGCTTACACATCCGGCCTATCAAACTCGTAGTCTTCGAGTGCCCTTATTAGCTTGCGCTTGGGAGACCTCATCTTGGGACGAGCTTCACGCTTATATGCTTTCAGCGTTTATCCCTTCCGAACTTCGCTACCCAGCTATGCCACTGGCGTGACAACTGGATCACAAGAGGTTCGTCCGACCCGGTCCTCTCGTACTAAGGCCAGCCTCCCTCAAGTCTCCTCCGCCCACCACAGATAGGGACCGAACTGTCTCGCGACGTTCTGAACCCAGCTCACG
>JBBDWJ010000255.1:0-16749 GCA_040902925.1 Bryobacterales bacterium
CTACGTGATCGGGTTTTCGTTTCCGGTGGTGCCGCAGGGCAAGGCGAGGATTCGGGCGCAGGTTTCAGCCGCCCACAGCCGCGAAGACCTGGAGTTCGCGGTCGAGCAATTCGCCGCGGTCAAAGCAGAGTTGGGTTAAGCAATCCTGATCCCGCACTTCCATCGGTTCACGGAGCGTAGCTGGTGTGGAGCTTTAGCGATCGCGCGGGCGATCCAGCACAGGCAAGATTGCCTGTGCCACCGAGAGGCCACTCCGTCGACCGCGGCGGCGCCAGAGTCATGGCCTTTGCCGCCGCAGATGCCGCGATGATCACTTGACCAGTTCCGGAAACGTTTTGTCGAGCTTTTTCAACTTCGGCAGGGCGTTGACAACCACATAGGGGTGGCTGGGGTGACGCTTCACGAAATTCTGGTGATACGCCTCGGCTTCGTAGAAATGCTCGAGCCTGGCCACCTCGGTCACGATCGGATCGGAAAAAACCTTAGCGTCCGCGAGCTGCTTGATGTAAGTTTTCGCGACGCGCTCTTGCTCGGCGTCAACCCAGAAAATCGCCGAACGGTACTGCCGTCCCCAATCCGGTCCTTGGCGATTGAGTTGGGTCGGGTCATGGGCAACGCCAAAGAAGACTTTCAGGATTTGTCCGTAAGTGATCTGTTTCGGATCGAAGACGATCTGGATCGATTCGGTGTGATCGGTCTTTCCCGCCGCCACCATGTCGTAGCGGGCGTCCCCGGCCTTGCCGCCGGCGTATCCCGAGGTTACGCTTTGCACGCCCTTGAGTTGTTCGAGGACGGCCTCGGTACACCAGAAACAGCCTCCGGCCAGCACCGCCGTTTGTGTGCCGGTGTTCGCGGCTGGTGGAATATCGACGGAAGGATCAGGAATCGCGGCGGCGACCGACGCAACCGGATAAACCGCTATCACAACAGCCGCCATGACGGCGACCAGCGCCGCAACCAGAATCTTTCCACGCATGTTCTTGCTCCTCTGCTAGTAAGTTCGCCGCAGCCGGAAATAGGTTACGCCGGCGGCAATCTCCGCGCAAGCGGCTAGGGCGCAGCCTCCCCGTCGATCTCTTGTCTCGTCACAGCGTCCGGCGAAAGCGCCTGCAGCAGATTCTTCTCCTGGCTTGATTTTTCACTGCGCAACCGCTGGAACTCGGCGAGCGCCTTCTTTTGTTCGGCGGCGTTGCCAAGCGCGCGGTGAACTTGCGCCAGCCGATAATAACCGACTTCGTTGGCGGGATTCAGCGCGACAGCCTTTTCGAGCTGCGGCAAAGCCAGGCCGTGCTTGCCCTGTGCGATCAGCACGCCCGCAAGGCCGAGTTGAGCTTCCTCGAAATCCGGGTAGCTCTTCAGCGCCTGCTCGAACAATTTCTGAGCCTCGCCGTGCCGCGCCGACTTGCGGTGAATCTCTCCCAGCTCATACGCTGCGTTGGCGTTGGTGGAGTCGACCGCGAGTTCTCCTTCGAACTCCTTCGCCGCCGCGGCCGCATTGGCGTCGCGTGAGCCCGCCAGAAGCGCCCGCCCGATACGATAGTGAATCCCCGGGCGGCCAGGGTCAAGCGCCAGCACCTCGCGATATTCCTGGATCGCCAACTCGTAGCTCCCCTGGCTCTCGAAGGCTTCTCCCGCGGCCTGGCGCCGCCACACCGAAGCGGGCGCCACATCGGAAAGCTTTTGCAGCGTCAGGTATGAGAAATTCGCGTACAGCTTACTGGCGTGATAGAGAATCTCGGGATCATCGGGGTAAAGCTGCATCAATTGGAGCGCCACCTCGACGGCTTCGCGGTCGCGCGCGAGGCCCGTGTACGCGCGTTGCAGTTGGAGGCCGCTCATACGCCTCAGCGCGGCATCGGCGGATTGCTTAAACCCGTTCTCGAGGCCGGGCAGAGCCTCTGCGTAGCGCCCGAGCTCGGACAACGACATCGCCAGCAGGATCTCGACATTCGGCAAGCCTGGTTTCAGCTTGATTGCCTGTTGCAGCGTCGCCGCGGCTTCGCTGAGCTTGCCCTGCTGATAGTAAGCGAAGCCCAGCGAGGCATGGACCTCCGCAATTCCCGGACTGGACTCGATCAGCTTCGCGTAAGCCGCTTCGGCCTCGGGGTAGCGCCCCTCCGCCAGCGCCTTGTTGCCCTGCTCGAAATAGTGCTGCAGCGCGGCAGGGTCGGGCTGCTGAGCCGCCATCAACGAAGCCAACAAAATAAGAAGTACGAGCGCGCGCGGCACGATCTTTCCGCGTCCTCCGTAATAACCATCTCACTTCGAACCCGCACGCGGCAAGCTTTACGCTCTTGTCTCCGGCAGCGCGACAGGCAGAACGTCCCGGAAGAACAAAAACGCGGCCGCCCAAAGGGAATCAACCGGTGGGAGATGCGGAAGGAGATAACAAAAAACGGGCCCGCCGAATCGCAGTGATCCGGCGGACCCGTTGAGTAGGTTGAGTAGTGTGAGTAGGTTGTTTACCAGACGATCTTCAAACCGAGCTGGTTGATACGCGCCGGCCTGGTCCCAAGCACCCGGCCGAACCGGTTATCGGAAACGTTTCGATTGGGTGTGCTCCACTGCGTATGGTTAAACGCGTTGAAGGACTCCAGGCGAAGCTGGAAGCCTATACTTTCCGTGATCTGGAAGTTCTTGAACAGGCCGGTATCCCAGTTATTGATTCCGGGAGCGTCCAGAATTCCACGGCCCGAGTTGCCGAGGAAGCCTGCCGCCGGTTGCACGAACGCGCTGGTGTCGAACCATTCGTCAATCGTGCGATTGAAGCCGCTCTGGTCGATGCTGCCGACGACGTCCGCGCGATTGGTGCCGGAAGTGTCGTTGAGGCCGCCGACATCGGCGCCCGTGATCGTCATCGGGAAGCCGGCCTGGAAGGTAACGATGCCGTTAACCTGCCAGCCGCCGAGGATGGCATTCACAACCCCAGGAGAGTCCGACAGGAAACGCTTGCCGCGCCCAAAGGGCAGATCGTAAACGAAGCTGCCCACCAGGCGGTGGTCGACGTTGAACTCCGAACGGCCGCGATCGCGCCTGACGTCGTGGTTGTCGAGGAATCCCTGCCAGCCGGCCACGTCGTTGCCGACGCCGGCGGCTGCCGATTTGCTGTCGATGCTCCTCGCCCAGGTATAGACCGTCGTGAAGATCATCGAGCCCGTGCGGCGCTCGAGCTTGAAGTTCAGGGCGTGGTAGCTCGCATTCCCCGACCAATCGCTATCGATATAGGTGCCAAAGTTGGGATGCGGCCTTCTCGCGAGCACGGGGCAATCGCCCACCGTCGGCGTCGCCGCGCAAAGAGCCGGGTTGGAGGGTTTGAGCGCCTGGGCGTTGTTGCGGCTAATAAACAGATGGGTCCCTTTGGACCCGTTGTAGTTGAGTTCGACCGTGGTGTCGTGGTTCAGCGCGCGCTGAACTCCCAACGTCCACTGCTGTACGTAGGGGTTGCGAGGCTCAGGCGACATGCTGACGGCCAGGAATGAATTCGCCGCCGGCGTCGCGGCGCCCAAATTCGCGAAGTTCGGGAACATGCTGTCCGTCGTGATCGGATTGGCCTGTCCCAGGGTCTGCAGATAGTTGCCGCGGCTCACATAGGGATAGATGTCGGAGGCGCCGTCGATCTCACGCCCCTCGGCGGAGTCGAAGAACACGCCATAGCCGCCGCGCAGTACGGTCTTTCCATCGTTGAACGGACGGAAAGCGAAACCGAAGCGCGGCGCCAGCACCCTGCGCGAGGCATTGCGCGGGTTCGGGCGATCCGCAAACCGGTAATAGCTCTGGTCGCCGACGATGCCTCCATCCACCAGCTTCTGATCCGCGACCAGCAGACCACCCCTCGGGTTGGAGAGGTCGCGCCACCCCATGCGGTCATTGGTTTCGTTGGGAACGGTTCGGAAGTCATATCGAACGCCCAAGTTCAGAGTCAGCCGCGAGGTGAGCTTCCAGTCATCCTGGATGTAGGGCGCCAGGTACCAGAAATTGAAGTCGCGCGGGTTGCCTGATCGATCGCCGACGCTGAAGCCCGCCGGCTGGAATACGCTGGCTCCGGAGAAATAGCCGAGCAGCAGGTCCGCCACCGCATGGTCGCGATTCTGGTTGCCCGTGAAGAAACCGCTGAAGGTGAACTGGCCGAGAAAGTCATTCGCCAGGTCGCGCTGCAGCGACCACTGCCGGAAGTTCGCGCCAAAACTGAAAGTGTGGCCGCCGCGAATCCATGTGGTGCCATTGGAGATGTCCCACATCGGCTGGTTGCTCGCCTGGTAGTCGTTGACTGCGCTGCCGCCGCCGGAGAGTCCCGCCCCGGCTCCGCCGAAGCCAACCGCGGGGTAGGAGCGCTGATCGTCTTCCAGGTTGGTAAACACGCCCGTCAGCCCGAGCGGGTCGATATCCGCCTGATCCGCGGTTGCGCCGTGCTGGTTGGCCGTCGCCTCGATATATCCAAAACGGAATTGGTTCACGAGGTTGGTGCCGATCGGCGCCGAATGAGAAACCTGCCAGTTGCGCGTTTCCTGCACGAAGAAAACGTCCCCCAGCTCGGTGGTGTTGCCGAGCGTGATGGCCGTGTAGTCGGTACTGGTTAGCCGGCCGAAGATCGTGCCGTACTTACCCAACTGCTGATCGACCCGCACGGTGTATTGATCCGTCTCGGTCGGGATCGACCTCAACCGGATATAGTTACCCTGCGACAGGTTGGCGTTCGGAGCCGGGATGAATTTGGCCACCGCCAGATTCGCCAGCCTCGAGTTGCGGGTTTGGGGCACAACGTTGTTGGGAAAGGGGTCGCCGGTGACCGGGTCCAGAATCGTGGACGTGAAGCGGCCCGCCAGTTGGTCGGTCGTGGGCACGTTCATGAAGGTCTGTGACCCTTGGCTGGTTCGCCGGCCTTCGTAGTTCACCAGCCAGAAGGTCCTGTTGCGTCCGTCGTAACCCGGAACGACCACCGGCCCTCCAGCGACAAATCCGTACTGATTCTGGCGCAGCTTGTTCTTCTTGTTGCCGGCGAGATTATTGAAGTAGGCATTGGCGTCCAGAGCGTCGTTGCGGCCGAACCAGAACACCGAACCGTGAAGCTCGTTGGTGCCTGTCTTACTGACGATGTTGACCTGGTTGGCGCTGAAGCCGTATTCCGCCGAGTAGGTCGCGGTCTGCTCCTTGAATTCCTGAATGGCGTCCACCGACAAAATCGCGGCCGGGGTGCCCAGCGCGGTATCGGTGTTCGAAGTTCCGTCGAGCAGGTAGTTGTTGGAGGTCGGCCGCGCCCCGTTGATGCTGATGGCGTTGCCGGCGTCGCGCCGCATGCCGCCCTGCTCGCCGGTGGTTTCCACGGCGCCGTTACCGAGGAACAGCAACTGCAGGAAGTTCCGCCCGTTGAGCGGAAGCTGTGTTACCTGGCGTTGGCTTACGATCTGGCCCACCGCCGCGGATTCGGTGTCGATGGCGGCCGCGGACGCCTGCACCTCAATGGTTTCGGTGACCTCGCCGACGGCCAGCACCAGGTCGATTCGCAGAATCTGCGCCACATTGAGGCGGACATCGGTTTGGCGGGCGATGCTGAAACCAGGGCTCTCGGCGGCGACCGAGTACACGCCGACCGGCAACGCCGGGAACGTATAGTCTCCGCTGGAGTTGGTGTTGGTCTCGCGGGTAACGCCCGTGAGCTGGTTCGTAGCCGTAGCCTTGGCGCCTGGGATCACGGCGTTGGTGGAATCCCGAACGGTGCCGGTAATCTGCGCGTTGGCGGACTGCGCCATAGCGGTATCTGCCGCGCTGAAAAGCACGGCGAGCACACAGAGAAACAACGCTACCTTTCTCAAAGTAGACCTCCTTCAAAGCGAAACTGCCGCCGGGACCTGAAGCAGCCCCAGCAGTCCAAAATCGGATGCATGACGGTCGAATGAAGTACTGAGCGGCGCCGAAGCGAGACGGGCGACGCAAGCGAACAACCCCGGGCAGACACCGCCCCACGTGATGCTGTGGAATGCCTGCCACTGTCCTTGCGCCCGTCACCCAACCTCAACCGAGGCGGCTACAACTCGACCGCGGTGACCCCTCCATCGGACCACCAGTGGCCTGGTCACACTTTCGCTGCCAGGCGAGCGGGAAAGACGGACTGCAACCGTGGCGTAATCCTAGGCGTATTTGTCAACGCCGTGGGAGTGTGTTAAGGTGTGCAACGAGACTGCTAACCGTGACCAAGTCAATGGTTGCAGATAGTTAGGGCACCGCGGTCTTTTGGAAGCGCTTGCCGAACCCGGCGCCCTTTCAAGCAGCTCAAAGCGCGTGCCTAGCCGCGCCAACGCAGTCGGACGCTATCATCGCCGCAAACAAGGCGGAATCTCTGCATGGCGCGCTAAGAAGCACGCGGTATCAGTACGGAAGAGCGACCCCGAACCGTCGCGCCAGTCTCACATCACGGGTGACCGCTCGTCGCGGGGTGATCCGATGGCTACGTTGGCCAGCAGCTCAAAGGTCGAGCAACGCCGCGATTTGCCGCACGGCGCCCTAGCCGGGGCAGAGTTGGAACGCATCCTCGCCAGCCGCCTGTTTTCCCGTTCCGACAAACTGCGCCGCTTTCTCGAGTTCAGCGTCCGCGAGTCGCTGGCGGGCAAACGCGACGAAATCAACGAATACCGCATCGGCGTCGAGGTCTATGACAGGCCGCCGGCCTACGACCCGCGCACCGACAGCATCGTCCGCGGCGAGGCGCGCAAGCTGCGCGCCAAACTCACCAAATATTACGAGACCGAAGGCGCCGGCAGCCCGCTCCGGATTCGCATTCCGAAGGGGGGCTACGCCGCGCTGTTCCAGACCGTGGACGAGCGCAAAGTCTGGAGCCCCGCCAGCCTGTGGCGCAGAACACCTCATGTGTTGCTGGGCCTGCTGCTCGTTCGCCTCTGCCTCAGCGGAGGCCTCTGGCTCGGCCGCGCGGTGGAACGGCCAGGCGCAGTGCCGGCGTTGGATGACCCGGCGATGCTGGCCGTGCGGCCCTTTCGCAGCCTCGGCGGCGGCCCCGAAATCCAGCGTTTCGGCGAAGGCGTTACGTATGCCGTTCTCGAAGGCTTGCTCGTCGAAACCGCATTGGGGCCGCTGAACTGGAGCATCGTCTCGTGGCCCCGGGATGGCACGCCGGAGGACTTGCCGGAATCCTCCCTCGGAAGACGGGCCGGCCTGGTCTTGGAGGGGCTGGTCGAAGTGCGCGGAGGCAATCCCCGCGTCATGGTTCACTTGATGCGCACCTCCGACGGCTCGGTCCTGTGGTCGTGGTCGCGGGACTATGCGGGGCAGGATCTCTCCGAAGCGCGCCTGGAGAGCGGAAAGGCGATCGTCAGCGGTATCCGTGAACGCATTCTTCAGGAACCGGGCGCGTCTCAACACACCGCATCTTTTCCCAAAGAAGGGGCCTATCAGGCCTACCTCAAGGGCCTGTTTCAGTGGAAGCGGCGGACTTCGCAAAGCCTGCTCAGCAGTGTCGCGTACTTTCAGGAAGCCATCGAACGCGACCGCGATTTCGCGCGCGCCTACGCCGCCCTTGCCAACGCTTACGTCGTTTCCCCCGGCTACGGAGTCTATCCGCCATTGGATGTACTACCGGAGGCGCGCGAAGTAGCGGCGCGGGCGATCGAGCTGGACCCGAATCTGGCGGCCGGGCATATCGCGCGGGCCCACGTTGCCTCGGTGTTGGAATGGGACTGGGAGCTTGCCGGCAAGGAATTCGAGGAAGCCCTTCGCCTCGACCCCGGCTCCGCTTCGGCTCGCGACATCTATGCCATGGAGTACTTGATGCCCGCGGGCCTGCTGCCCGAAGCGGCGCACCAACTGAGAATGGCGACATCGCTGGATCCCTCCAACGCGGATTACTACGCCGATCTGGCCGATGTTCTGTTTTTCAACGGCCAATACGACGAAGCGGTCGAGACCTATAAGGAAGCCCTGGAATTCGACCCCGCGTACGCCGCCGGCCATCTCGGCCTGGGGCTGGCCCTGGCTCTGCGTGTCGACCTCGAACAAGCCATTGAACAGCTCGAAGCGCAACGCGAGAGACTGGACTGGCACCCACAGTTTCACGGTGTCCTCGGCTATTGCTACGCGCTGCAGGGATCGCAAGAACAAGCCCAGCGTTCCATCGACCGGCTGCATGAGCTAGCGAAGAGCCGCTACATCTCGCCCTTTGAACACGCTTTGATTCACGCCGGTTTCGGCCATGCCGCCGAGACTCTCGACTACCTCGAACAAACCTTCGCCCTGCGCGCGAGCCGCACGCGCTGGCTGGGAATTCACCCCGCCCTGGCTCGCTTCCGCAATCACCCGAGATACAAGAATCTTGTCGAAAAGGCCAGGCTGCCGTTGTTGCGGGAACTGGCCGAAGGCAACTTGCGCAAATACGCCTCGAACCTCTGACGAGCTCGCGGGCGAAGGCGCGCGTGGATTGCCTCCGAACGCTCGTCCTGACGTGCCGCTTTTCCTGGTGGACCAAGACAGCCTCACGTTCCCCTTTGCGAGCCGCCTCCGCAGTACCACGTCGAAGAAAGGTCCCAGCGCCACCACGGGGCGCCTAACGGCCACTACGCCAAACCGCTTGGCGATCGGCTGCCGCGCTCCAAGACGAGCTCCGGGTTCGGCGGTGCTGCCGGGCGGCTCCGCGCTTTCCCGCTCGTCAATCACCCCGGCGCCGGGTATTTTTTAAAAAAAAAACACAGTACCACGAGATTTCGCAATTGACCCGCTATCGTCCGCAACTCGATGATTACAATGGTTTTATATCAATTGTTCAAAACTTTACCCTCAAGCCACCCGGGGCACAGCCGCCCGAAATCCGTCTATACTGGCTCAGGATTCGGTTGAGGCGGCCGCCTTGGTAAAGCGGCCTGTAATTGTCTTCTTAGAACCTGGAGGTTGAATGAGATTGCATCGACGTTGGCTCACTGCCAGCGCGCTCGCGGCGTGCTTAACGCTCGCCGTGCAGGACGCGCGCGCGCAGATTCTTTATGGAGGTGTGGTCGGAAACGTCACCGACGCCACGAACGCCTCCGTTCCCGGGGCGACCGTCACGGTCGTCAACCAAGCCACGCAGGCCACGCGCCAGACCACGACGAACGAGGTTGGCGCTTACAGTTTTTCCACGCTCGCCACTGGTAACTACGAGCTGTCGGTTTCGCTCGACGGATTTCGTACGGCCAGACGCTCGGGTGTCATCATTCCGGTCAACAACATCATTCGCGTTGATATTGCCATGGAGCTCGGTGAAGTGACCGAGACGGTAACGGTGGAGGCGTCCAGCCTGCAACTGCAAACCGACCGCGCCGAAGTGCGCGCGCAAGTGACCGAGGAGTCGCTGCAGAATCTGCCGATTCCTCCCGGACGCAACTACCAGAGCCTGCTGGGCACGATTCCCGGCTTCAGCCCGCCGTCGAACGCGCACTCGGTTCCCGCGAATCCCTCGCGCTCGCTGCGCTTCAACGTCAACGGCACCTCGGGCAGCAACAACAACACGCGCATCGATGGCGCCAGCTCCACCAACATTTGGCTCCCCCACATGGTGGGCTACATTCCATCGCTCGACGCGATCGAGACGGTCGACGTCGTGACGAACTCGTTTGACGCCGAGCAGGGCTTGGCGGGCGGCGCGGCGATCAACGTGCAGATCAAGAGCGGCACGAACGACATCCACGGCTCGGCCTTCTGGTTCCACAACAATAACCAGACCAAGGCGAAGCCTTTCTTTTCGCCGCAGGGCGCCGCCAATCCCAAGAACGTGTTCAACCAATACGGCGGCACCATCGGCGGGCCGATCGTGAAGAACAGGCTGTTCTACTTCGCGAGCTGGGAACAGAATACCGACCGCCAGTTCGCTTCCTCGATCCGCAACATCCCGACCGCGGCGATGCGCGGCGGCGACTTGTCGGCTTCGGCGCGGACGATTTACGACCCGGCGACGGGCGGCCCGAACGGCGCGGACCGATTGCCGTTCGAAAACAACGTCATCCCCACGTCACGGATCGACCGCAGCGTGGCGCTGATGACCCCGCTGCTTCCGGACCCGACCTTCTCCGGGTCGCAGAACAACTACTTCGCCGCGGCGCCGTTCAAGTTCGACCGCGACAAGATCGACACCAAGATCAACTGGAACGCCTCCGAAAAGTTCACGATGTTCGGGCGCTACAACTACCTGGACTACCGCACGGTCAACACGCAATCGTTCGGCCCCGAGCTCGGCGGCAACGGCGTCACCGGCTTCAGCCAGCCCGGCACCGCTGACGGCAACAGCTACGGCCTGACCATCAGCGGCACCTACGTGGCGTCGCCGAATTTCGTGACCGACGCCTACTTCGGTTGGTCGAAGATGTCGGGCGACTCGCGGCCTCCGCGGCTCGACGAGAACATCGGGCTGGACTTTCTCGGCATTCCGGGGACTAACGGCACGCGCTTCTTCGAAGGCGGCTGGCCGCGTTTTCAGATCGACAACTTCGAGCCAATCGGCGTGCCCAACGCCTTCATGCCGTTCCTGCAGAACGATCCGCAGTTCCAGTACGTCGCCAACGCCAACTGGACCAAGGGCAACCACAGCATTCGCTTCGGCATCGATTTCTACAAGCAGGACATCAACCAAACGCAGCCCGAGTTTCCGGGCGCCAATCACGGCGCGCAAGGCGGCTTCCGTTTCGGGCAGGGACAAACGCGGCTGGGCGGCGGCTCGCCGAGCCTCGCCAACGAGTTCAACTCCTGGGGGTCGTTCCTGCTGGGCGCCACCAGCAACGCCGGTAAGATTCACATGGTGCCCGACGAATTCACCACGAGGACGTGGCTCTACAGCACCTATGTCCGCGACCAGTGGCAGGTGAGCCCCAAGCTGACGATCAACTACGGCATGCGCTGGGAATACTTCCCGATCCCCACGCGCGCCGACCGCGGCATGGAGACGTACGATTTCGAAACCAATGAGATGCTCGTCTGCGGCATCGGCAGCATACCGAAAGACTGCGGCATCAATGTCAGCAAAGCGAACTTCGCGCCGCGCCTCGGGCTGGCTTACCGCGTCAGCGATACGTTCGTCGTCCGCGCCGGATACGGCGTCACCAACGATCCGTACAACCTGGCGCGTCCGCTGCGCACGAACCATCCGCTGCTGGTGGCGCTCAATCTGAACGCTCCCAACGGATTCGATCCGGCGACCCAGCTCCAGGAGGGCATCCCGATCATCGAGGACCCCGACCTCGGCGACGGCCGGATTTCGATCCCCGGCCAGGTGGCGGTCAACTCGCTGCGTATCGACAACTGGAAGCGCGGTTATATCCAATCGTGGAACCTGACGCTCGAGAAAGAGATCGGTAGCTGGATCGCGACGGCCGGCTACGTGGCGACGCGCTCGGTCGGTCAGCTCGGGTATCTCGACCGCAACGCGGCGCCGGTTGGCGGCGGCAATGCGGGCAAGCCATACAACCTGGCATTCGGCCGCGACGCCCTGACACGGCAGGTGACTGCGGTCGGCACCCAGCTTTACGACTCGTTGCAGACGAGGCTGCAGCGGCGGTCGGCGTCCGGCTATCAAGTGCAGTTCGCCTACACGTTCTCGAAGAACATGGGCATCGCCGGCAACGATAACAGCGACGGCGCTCCGCAGATCCACCTGCCGGAGTTTTACCACCTCAACCGCGCGCGGACGACGATCGACCAGACCCACAACTTCCAGGCGACGGGCGTCTACGAGCTGCCGTTCGGCAGGGGCAAGAAGTGGGCGGCCGGCGGCGGCGCCGCGGCGATCCTGGGAGGCTGGCAGATCAACGCCGTGCTGAGCGCGTACTCGGGTACGCCTTTTAGCATCACCGCCTCGGGCGGTCCCCTGAACGCTCCGGGCAACGCGCAGCGGGCGGACCTGGTGAAAACCGAAGTCGAGAGGATCGGCGGAGTCGGCCCTGGCCAGACGTACTACGATACGACGGCGTTCGCGGACGTGCGCGAGACGCGTTTCGGAACGGCGGGTTGGAACCTGCTCGATAGCCCGGGCACTTTCAACCTCGATCTGGGATTGTTCCGCAACTTCAGCATCAGCGAGCGGATCAACATGCAGTTCCGCGCGGAGGCGTTCAACGCCACCAACACACCGCACTTCAGTGCGCCCCAGGGAAACGTCACGAACTCCGCCTTCATGCAAATCAGCGGAGTTCGCGGCACCGGCCGCGAGGGCATTGACGAACGCGTATTCCGGTTCGGATTACGCATGACGTTCTAACCCGGATTTTCCGGCAAAGCAGGGGCGGCTCTTCAGCAAGGGCCGCCCCTTTTTCGTTCCCTGCCCCGTTTGGATTTTATGCCCGGTATAGGAAGGATAGAAGGATTTTAGTGGAGTGCACCCCGCCGCCCCGTCACTCCACCACCCTTCGGTGCTAGTGGCGAGAGGCGATAATGGTGTCGTGCGTTCAGAGTACACACGCTCCGGTGTGCGGCGGGCTGGCGACGACTATCAGGACATCATCGCTTTGGAAGTGCTTGTCAACTGGCTAGAGCATCCCGATCGTTACGAATGGGTGCGTGTCGAGGCGGACGATGCTGGGTTCCTCGATGACGTTGTCGCGTTGCGGGCTGATGGCGTGGTCGAAGCGAGGCAGGTTAAATTTGCGGCTCACCCCAACGACACCAGCGACCCTTACACCTGGAACGCGTTCCTCAGCGAAAGAAGCTCCAAGACGGGGAAGCCTTTGCGCTCGCTTCTATCAAAATGGGGAGCAAGCTTCCAGGAACTCCTTGGCGCTTACGAGAACGTCGAGGCAAGCCTAGTCTCCAATAGACGGCCAGGGGATGATCTACAGAACTCGTTTGGGGCGCCGGGGGTCGTGGACCTTGACAGGATATCCGACGCTACCGTCCGGGGTTCGGTTGTGACACATCTTGGTGGAAGAAAGATTGCACGCGAGTTTTTTGCGGCGTTCAAGTTCCAACTCGGCCAGCCGAACTTAGAGGTGCTGGAAGAGTACATTGAGAGCCGCTTTTTGAGGCTCCATAGTGATGTTGGTGGTTGGCATTCTTTAAAGGATGAACTTCGCAACTGGGTTCGGAAGCGGAATTTACCGCCGCCGGATGGCCGAATCACTCTAGAGGCGATCAAAAACGCGGCGAAATGGCAACAGTTGGAGGCCCTTCCAGAAGAGTTTCCGGTACCTGCTGACTTTGTGATACCTGAAGAGCGTTTTCATAGCAGACTAAAGGACCGGTTGCGCGCCACAGAGAGTGGCTGTGTAGTCCTGATGGGGTTGCCCGGTATTGGTAAGAGCACGTACATCAGTAACTTGTACCGCGAACTTCGCAAAGAAGATATACCCGTCATTCGACACCACTACTTCCTTTCGGGAGACGGACAGGCTCCATTCCGCTATGACTATTCGAAGGTTGCCATTTCATTGATGTCGGAGCTTCGAACACATGGTGTTCGTCTCGGAATCGAGTTGCCTCACGGGAACCCGCGCCCTGAAGACTTGCGGGACTGGCTTTCGGAATCCGGACGCCAAGTATCAGAGCGCGTTAGCAAGCTGGTGGTGATTCTGGACGGGCTTGATCACGTCTGGAGAGATGCGGGCTCAGTCAGCGACCTCGACAGGTTATTCCAGCTTCTTACACCGATTCCCCGTGGCGTTGTCTTGCTCTTAGGGACACAGCCGGTCGATTCCTCGCAGCTGCCCAGGCGCCTCTCAGAGTTTGCTCCGAAAGAGACTTGGCTAAGCCTGCCGGCACTAGAATATAAGGCCGTCCGGCGATGGGCGGAGATCCACGCGAGCGAGCTACGTATTGACCGCGACGGCGGTGTGATGTCGAATCGGCTGGACGAGCTCGCAGGTGCATTGTGGACGAAGAGTGAGGGCCATCCGCTTCACCTCCAGTATCTGCTCAAATCTCTCGAACATGTGAGGGGTCATATCACCACGCGAGACATATTGCGTCTGCCTGACGCTCTAGGTCGGGACATAACGCAGTACTATGCGCGATTCTGGGAAGAGTTGGACGACGGCTCCAAGCATGTGCTCTGCCTGTTGGCCACCTGCGACTTCCCGTGGTCTCGTCATGACATTGCCGAGTGTCTAGACCCGTCGGGCAGTAACCTCACCATTGATTCGGATATTCGGAAGGTCACACATCTTACGAACCCAAGTCCCTTAGGGCTCCAGTTCGCACATACCAGCCTGCAATTCTTTGTCCGGCAACATGCTGACTATCTTAACTACGCGCCACGAATTCGTCGTATGGTTCGACAGTGGCTGGAGGTCCGCGCTCCAGATTCTTTTCGTTGGTCGTACGAGTGGCTTCTTGCTGCCGAAGATGGTGACGAGCAACCTCTTCTGAACGGACCCAGCCGTTCCTGGTTGATCCAAGGGATGGCCCGTCGTTGTCCGACCCAAATTGCCAATCGCATCCTGAAGCAGAGTGCTTCGCTTGCGCTACAGAAGGGCAAGTTGGACCGGTTCGTGGAGATTGCCCTGCTCTCGGACTATTTGTCTGAAGCACTGGACTCTCGCGATTACGTCATCGAGCAGTTGCTGGCCTCTCAACTCGCAATCCGAGAAGACGAAACAATCCTAGATCGGGCACGAGGCGCGACAGGTAGCCTTGGAAATCAGGAAATCCTCGCTCTTGCGGAGTACTGCCAGCGGAACGGGTTAAGCGACACCGTCAAGGAATGCCTGGATCGGCTGAACTCGCGGATGGACACGGGGCAGACAGGGGGACAGGACCTCCATCCACGAATGAATCCTGCGCGTTGCCTTGCACGAACCGCGGCCTTTGCTCCAGGAGTCGAGCCTCGCAAAGTGCTTGATTGGGTCCGACGGCAGCAAAAGACGAGACTTGCTTCGGAGCTGTGGGATGACTACACGGATTCACTCAAGGCTCACAGACAATCGGAGAGGCTTCGTGGCGCGGTGGAGGCTAGTGCCGAACTGACCACCGAGAAGGCACGGGCGTTCTCTCGATTGGTGGTATTGGGTTGTGAGGAAGGTTTCGACCCGCTCGCTGGCCGTGAGGCCCATTCGGGGGATCCGTTCGTGGTGGTGGCGAAAGCCGTGCGTGGTGAGCCAATCGATCTGGGCGGTCCGGTTGATGCGCCCGACGCTTGGGTCCTTCGACTATCGGAATATGAGTTTTACGAGTACTACGATGCGATGGCGGATTACTTTTGGCGAATGCTCTTTGTGTTCACCGCAAATTGCCTCCTGGGCAAGGAAGATCAGAATATCAGTCTAATGGAGCCTTTTGCGGGGCAGGGATGGATTAGCACGTTCATGGAACGTAGTGCCGTCGCGTCGAGTGATTTGGCGCAGCGGCTTAGGTCGAAGGACGCCATTAGCTACTCTTGGGTATTTGAACAGTTCTCCGAGATTCGTCAGCCCGACTTCGCAGCCGACCGAACCGGTCACGGATTCGCTGTTGCGGCACGGAAGGCGATCTTTCGGCTAGCAATGGATCTCCAAGCGCTCCAGGCAGCTCGGCGACCTCCCACGATAGAGTTGGAGGACATTGAGATCGCTAGCCAGATACCACTCTTCCTGCTGGATGTCTGGATGGAACTTACTCTCGCCTACCGGCGGAATTGGTTTGCCGAGGATGCCTTGGCGGCTGTCCTGAGGATGATCGAATCAAAACTTGGTTCAACTGTCCAGGACTTTGGCTCCCGGGCAGAACTGTGCGCACGGGCGGCGGAGTTGGCCGCGTCTCATGATAGAGCGGTTGCAGCGGCAAAATGGGTGCGTGAGTGCTGGTCAAATCTGCTGGCGTACGGTTACCACAAGGACATGTTGCTCGATCAGTGTCTTGATGCTGCGGAACACCTTCAGAAGGCTGGATGGAGCGGCGATGCGATAAAGATGCTGGAGCGCCTTGCTCCGGCGATCTCGGCTGTGGGGGACTACACCGACGGAGACCACACGCGCCATTTTCCCGCCGAACTGGGCAGGCTTTTGTTCAAGGCGGATCCCCCTCGGTTTGTTAGATACCACGAGTGGCTTGGCTCTAGCGGCGAATACTGGGACGCTCATTCTATTTTTCAGACCTTTGTGGCGGAGGCGGACCTAGGCAACCGGGTGTTCCGCGCGGTCGCTGAGACTGCGGTCGAAACCAACAACCTATCGGCCCTACAAGAACGTTCGAGCGATGGAAATCCGAATGCCGCCAAATGCCTGCGTCGACTGTCGTTGTTCCGGGTACCTGAAGGTGATACCCCACAGAGGCAGGGTTCCGCCGCGGCGGACCGACTACCGGTCCAGAATAGTCCAATGCCTGACGTCAGCGATTTTCCTCCGGAGAACTTCGAACACTATTTGGAGGCCGCCCGTGCTGCCAGACATTACATCGCGGACGGAGAAGTAGACAAGTGGGCGAAGTATTGGGGTAGCCAGGGACATAAGGCAGCTGTGCTTGCTGCTCTAGAAGTCTATGACAGCAAGAGGTCGTTCTCAGATGGTGACTCGAAACTACGGTTTGATCTTACAATGGAAGTCCGCGGAAAGGACGCTGCCTACCGAGCCCTTATACAAGTGCAGCGGAAGAGATACGGCTGGAACAGGTACTTCTCGCCACAACAGAATGCCCGCTATGTCTGGACGCAGTTGAGCGAGCTCTATCCGGACAAATGGTTGGACTTTCTGCAATCCACCTTGATGTCCGATCCTGACCATGTCAATCGGTCGAGCGTCACGGTGCACAGCTATATATCTCGCTTCACTGCTGTCCGGCTATAAGTCGAACAGAACCAACTGGTTGGCGGAATGGAGT
>JBBDWJ010000256.1:0-16543 GCA_040902925.1 Bryobacterales bacterium
TGGCTTCCATGGCCGGCGCGAACGTGCCGCGAAAAGAGTTGGCCCTGGCGTGCCAGCGCGCCGAAAACGATTTCGTGGGCATGAAGTGCGGCATAATGGATCAGTTCGTATCCGCGTTCGGAGAAGCCGGCCACGCCATTCTGATCGACTGCCGCAGCCTGGAGCATCGTTCCGTGCCGGTACCGCAAGGCTTGCAGTTGCTCGTGGTCAACAGCATGGTGAAGCACGAGCTGGCTTCGAGCGAATACAACACGCGCCGCCGCGAGTGCGAACAGGCCGTGAAGATTCTGGGCAAGCCGCTGCGCGACATCCCCGCCGCCGAATGGCCGTCGCTGGAAGACATGCTGCCCGATACCCTTCGCCGCCGCGCCCGTCACGTCGTCACCGAAAACGCGCGCGTCCTGGCGTTTGTCGAGGCCTGCCGCCAGAACGACCAAGCCTCAATGGGCCGGCTGATGGCTGCTTCCCATGGCAGCTTGCGCGACGACTACCAGGTGTCGTGCCCGGAGATCGATTTTCTGGTCGAGACCGCCGCGAGGTTGGAAGGAGTGGCCGGCGCCCGAATCACCGGCGGCGGCTTTGGAGGCTGCACGGTAAACCTCGTGAAAAATGGCTACGCGGAAAATTTTCAGCGCTCCATAACCGCCGGCTACGAAAGCCAGTTTGGCTTACGACCAGAGATATACGTTTGCCAAACAGCGGACGGCGCGCGGGAGTTGAATGAGGCGTCTCCAGGCTAATACGCCTGGACTTCCACGGCGCGCCCGAGGCGATTGGTCCATTTAGATACCCTGCCAAGACTGGCAAACCAGGCGGAGACAGCATAACCGCCTAGACCCAATCTTCTTTTTTACCGAATCGCGCTGTATTTGTTAAATTATTATTGATCTGCCGGGATAACCTGATACACTCTACTCTCAAAAGGAGAGAAGGATTGGTTCGGGCTGCTATTCGGCGAGGCGACGGGTTGCCAAATGGCCGCGTCTGGTTGCGCAGCGTGGTGCGAAATGCGCAGCTTGCCCTCATCGATTCCGGCCACCTCAAAGCCACCTCCGGCATCTCCAAAACCGCTGACGGTCAGTTCGGTCTCGAAACCGAGAAAGCGGTGAAAACCCTTCAGGCAGAAGGAAAGCTGGAACCATCCGGGGTTCTCAACCGGGCGAGTTGGACGCGCTTGGAGCCCTATCTTCAGAATGTCCTACGAGACCGCGACGCCCGAACCACGGCGCAGCTCAAAGAATTTCGAGGCGATCTCGACTGGATCCACGAGAAGGAAGGACATCGAGGGTACCCTTATTGGCCGCAAGGCGAATCGGGCGTTACTCTGGACCCCGGCGTCGACCTGGGGCAGGCGGCCCCTGAACTCGTTGAGCGCTTGTACGCCCCGCTGTTGACCGCAGCTCAAATGAACGCAGTGCGGCAGGTGTTCGGTTTTCAAGGCGAGAATGCGAACGCTGCTTTGAAGGCCTCAGCCGTTCTCGCCAGCATACGTCTTAGCCCGTCTCAGGCCGCTGACCTGATGCCCTATACGGCGCACGACTATTGGCAGCGGATTTGTACGCGTTTCAAAGCCCTCGAACGAAAGAAGACACCGCCGTCGGTGCAGACCGCGCTGCTGTCTTTGGCCTACAACCGCGGGCCGGGGAACCGCTACCTGGAATCGCTGCAAGAACTTCTCGAGAACGAACGCTGGAACGATGCGGCCGACAAGATCGCGGCCATGCAGCAAAACCATAAACTGCGCGGCATCCGCACGCGAAGGCGCGACGAAGCGGCGTTGATTCGCGACGAGCTCGAGTTTCTAGCCTCGTGAGAGCGGTTAGCTTTGACCGGCCGGAATTTCAACTGGGAAAACGCGCCGGCCAGACCTGACTGGTGATCGGCTGCGGGTTCTTACCGATCGAAAAGCCGCAATGTGATCGAAAAGCCGCAATGTGCCGGCTTTCGTGAAGGCTCGGATCAGGGTGGTGGGCCCTGCTGGATTCGAACCAGCGACCGACGGATTATGAGTCCGCAGCTCTAACCGCTGAGCTAAGGGCCCGGAGCAGGATAAGCCCCTGAATCTTTAGGATTTTGGGCTGTTCTTAAGAGACCCAAAACATGCCGATTCACCCCTAACTGTACCAAAACCGTTCCAAAATCCCATTCGCCGACGCCACGTCACGGACGGCGACCGGACCGGCGTGCGCTGTCGGTTACGCCCGGAGTAAGTGGAGCCAAGAGCCGGGCAGGCCGACGCAGAGAATATGTCCACCGCTTTTTTGGGGAGAGCCCGGTTTGGTGAGTTCGATTCGCGCTGCTAGTCGCTGTCCAGGGCAGCGGCGTTTCGCAGACAGGTGGGACAAAGGCAATGCTTGTACTTTCCCTTGAGCTTCTGCAAGGTTTCCGGGGGGACTTTTTCTTGACCGCACCAGCACGAACCCAGAGGTCCACACGGGAATGAGCCCTGGCAGGCCTCACACGTTTCCTGCTTTCCGCGAAACATCAGGCGAAGCATCGTGCCGATAGCCATGGAACCTAAACCTCTACGCCTGGAAGAGCCGGCGTCTGCTTATTGCCGTGCTTCGAAGCGCGTGCAGCTCCGAACCGGGAGTGGCGGATATTTGGGAAAACGCGCATCGCTCGCCGACACTCGGCACAGGTAAAACGTCGAGCCGCGGTCGGACCGGATGACCTTCGAGTGCAAACATTGGAGACACAAGCCCACTAAGTCCACGTCCACTCGCTGGCCGGCGTTTGCGCCCACGTCTTTGATTCTAGTGGATCGGCCCCCGGCGAGGCAGCGGCGGTCCGACTTCAACTTGAGCGAGAAACTGTTCGACAATAACAGGGATGGGTGCGCCGCGGCGAATGCCAGCAACCAGTGAGTCGCCTTCGCGCGATTCACGCGCCACAGATGCACCGAAACCGTACGCCTCGATGGACGGCCGAAACCCTTACCGCAAGATCGCGCTGGAGCTGCAAAGCCGCGTCGACGCGATGCACCACTCGCGAGCCTGGCAGTTGACGCTGGCCTTCGGATTGGCCCGGCGTTCCTTTCGAGAATTGCTGCGCCTTCCAGGACGCGTTTGGCGCATCTTGAGCCGCCCTGCTGAGCCTGCTCGCCACTCACATACTTACGCTCCGGAAGGCGCCGGTGCTGCAAACCGGGAGCCGAGCCTAAGTGGCTGGCCTGCTTCCCGCCCGTTGGTCAGCGTGGCTATCTTATCTACGGGCTTGCCGCCAGGTTTGCCGTCGGGTTTGCCCTCGGGAGACGGGGACGGCGTGAGCGAATCGCTGGCGAGCCTTCACGAATCGACGCTTCGCGACTTCGAAGTGATCCTCGTTCTGCGCTCCGCTGACGAGGTGGCCGGAATGAGCGAAGGGGCGCCTGGTCTTGAAGGCTGTTTTCAAGTCGTCGAAGACTCGCATCCGGACTCGCCCACCGGCCGCAACAAAGCCGTGGAACTGGCCGAGGGAAAGTACGTCGTTCTGCTTCGCGCCGGGGATCGCCTCGATCCGACATTTCTCGAAAAGTCCGCTTTTACGCTTGAGGATGGACCGGGGTTCGGCTTCGCTTACGCGAAGACGGCGACCCGACAGAGTCTGCCGCAGCCGATCGAGCCATTCGGCCTTGGTCGCGAGCTGCGCTACAACCACGTGCCCGACTGCGCGCTGTTCCGCCGCGATGTGTGGGTGGACGTTGGCGGTTTTCGAGTGGAAACACAGCTCGACCTTTGGGATTTCTGGGTCGCGGCCGGTACAGTAGGTTGGGCTGGTTTGCTGCTGCGTGAGGAGCTCATCCTGCTGGGGCCCGAGTCGCTTCGTGCTGAGCTCGGCTTACGGGATGCAGCTCGGGACTCGCGTGAGATGGACACGATCCTTCAACGGCACGCTGCATTGTTGGACACTCCGCGTCCGCCCGTCCCCAACGGCCAAGATCGTGCTTCCGGGGCCGGAGGTTCGCGGCCGGGGCAGGCGATCATTTATCCGCGGCGCCAATTCCTCAATTTCAGCGCCGACAAGCCGGCGATTCTGTGCGTTGTTCCCTGGCTGAACGTCGGCGGCGCGGAAAAAGTAGTGCTTCAGATCATGCGCGGCCTCTCCGCCGACTTTTCGTTTGCGGTAGCCGCAACGCTCGACGCCGAACACAACCGCGCCGATGAGTTTCGGTCTCTCACTCCCTGGGTCTATCATCTGCCCGCATCGAGCGCCGCCGACCCGGGGCGGTTTTTGGCCGAGCTGGCTGAAATCCACGGTGTTCGAGGCGTGGTTATCTCTTCCTGCGAAGAAGGCTACCGGGCGCTTCCGGCGTTCAAGCAACGCGGCCTTTGGACCGCCGACATCGTTCATAACACCGCGCCGGAAGGCCACCTGGACCAGTCCATCGGTCTCGACAGCCACCTCGATTTTCACTTTGCGTGTGGACGCCAACAGGCCGACGCTTTGCGCAACGGCGCCGGCGCCGGCGAGTCGCGAATTCGCACGGTTTGGACGGCGGTGGACGCCCAAGGCGAGTTTGATCCGGCGCGCTATGAGGCGCGGCGCGAGACCTTGCGCACCGAATTCGGTCTCGATAGCCGCGATGTTGTGCTCGCCTACGTGGGCCGTTTGTCAATCGAAAAAGACGTGCCCCTGTTCGTCGCGGCCGTCGCCGAGATCGTGCGGCGTCATCCGGGCATTCGCATTCGCGCGCTGGCCGCCGGCGATGGGATGGAGCTTCTGCGCGTCGAGCAGGCGATCGAACGCGAAGGCCTCTGGAACGAGGTGCGCCTGCTGGGCGACACGCGGCGCGTGCCCGAAATTCTGGCTCTGTCGGATTACTTGCTGCTGACGTCGAAGACCGAAGGCAGCCCGATCACGATCCTGGAAGCGATGAGCCTGAAGCTGGTGGTCCTGAGCACGGCGGTGGGCAATGTTCGCGAGGTCATCGAGGATGGCGTCAACGGATTTGTCATCGACGGCCGCGAACCCGCCGCCTTTGCCGACCGGTTTGACGCCATTCGCCGCGACCCCGAGCGGGAAATAAGGATGCGCGAGGCTGCCCGGCGGACGATTCTTGAGCGGTTCGACGAGCCGCAACTGCTCAAGAGCTATGCCGACGTTTTTCGCGCGGCGCTGGGGCCAGACGCCGCGAATCGTTCCGTATAATGGCGGGATGGTTTGCCCGGTGTGTAATAAGCGGAAGGGAAAGCGCTTCTGCCCTGCTAAAGCTGCCAAGATCTGCACGACATGCTGCGCCTCCGAACGCGAAGTAACCATCGATTGCCCGTTTGATTGCCCCCACCTGATGGAAAGCCGTCCGCGGGAGCATAAGAGCCTGCTCGATCCGGCCCATTTTCCGTACAAGGAAATCCGTATCGGCGAGACTTTCCTTCGCGACCACGAAGAACTTCTGCTGTTCTGCGGACGCACGGTTCTCACCGCCTCGCTCGAGACGCCCAAGGCCACCGACCGCGACACCCGGGAAGCCCTCGACGCTTTGATCCAGACCTACAAGACTCTGGGCAGCGGCATTTACTACGAGACGCGCCCGGAGTCGGCGTATGCGCGAGAAATCATGGGCCGCATTCAACAGCGTCTTCGAGAGCTTCAGGAATCCGAGACCGAGCAAACCGGGTTTCAGCGGACGCGCGATAGCGAAATCCTCCCCGTGCTGGTGTTTTTGTATCGGATGGCGCTCGATCGCGACAACGGCCGCAGCCGCGGGAAGGCGTTTCTCGACTTCATGCGGCTGCATTTTCGGCTACCGGAGGAGAAGCCGGCAGCGCCGCCATCGTTGATCATTCCGGGCGCTTAGCGATTACTTTCCGGCGCTGACCCAGTCGGGGATCTCAGCGGCGAGCGCGCGCAGTCTCTCCCACGTGTAGATGCCCGTGTTGTGGCCGTCGCTGAAATAAATCTGGATGGCGTAGCGGCCCACGGGATGGATCGCCTCGGGATGCACGTCCTTCGCCACGGAGCTTTCCTGAAGGCGGCGTACGCCGGTCATTTCGTCCTGGCACATCGCGCAAGGGCATTGAAAGCGCAGGAATCGCGCCGGGTAGACGATTTCCTGACCGTCGCTCCAGCGAATCTGAACGTCGTGCTGGTTGGCGCGGCCGATTTCGATCGGGCGGAGTTGTTCGGTGGAAGGCATGGCTGGTCCGGTGGTCCGAATCTTTCCTCGGTGGACTTGAGCGCAGACGATTCTAGAACGTAATGTTCACTAGGCCATCGCCTTCGGATTTCATGTTGCGGATGCTGATCTGCGCCGCCAGATTTTTCGCAACGAACGAGAAGGCCTGCGCCGAGGGTGAGTCCGGGTCCTCCAGAACAATCGGGTGGCCGCTGTCGGAAGTCTCGCGAATCGTCGTCGCCAGCGGAATCTTGCCGAGCACCGGGATGTCCCACTTCTCGCCGGCCTTGTCGGCGCCGCCGCTGCCAAAGATGTACTCGCGCTCGCCCGTTTTGCGCGATTCCCAATAGCTCATGTTCTCAACGATGCCCAGAATGGGGCACTTGAGCTGGTTGAACATGATGATCGCTTTCTCGGCGATATTGACGGCGACAGGCTGCGGCGTCGTTACAACAACCGCGCCGGTAAGCGGAATCCGCTGGCACAGCGTGAGCTGCACGTCGCCTGTGCCCGGCGGCAGGTCAACGAGCAGATAATCGAGCTCGCCCCATTCGACCTGTCCAAGAAACTGCTCGATCATTTTCGCGAGCATCGGCCCACGCCAGACGACCGCCTGGTCGGGCTTGACGAAGAAGCCGGCGGAAATGATCTTGACGCCGTGGGCCATTACCGGGAGAATGCCCCGCCCGCCGGCGCGCGGCTGCTCCTGCGTTCCCATGATCGTCGGTATGCTGGGGCCGTAAATGTCAGCATCCATCAGGCCGACCTGCGCGCCCGTTTGCGCCAAAGCCACGGCGAGATTGGCCGAGACGGTCGATTTACCGACGCCGCCCTTACCGGAACCGATCGGAATGATGTTGCGGACACCCGGAATCATGCCCTTACCGACTGCGGCAGGATTCGGCCGTACGTCGGAGGTCATCGTCACCTCGACCGCGTTGACGCCTTCCAACCCCGCAACCGCTTCCTCGGCCTGCCGCTTCAGATCGTCTTTGACGGGGCACGCGGGCGTCGTCAACTGAATCTTGAAAGCGACCTTTCCGTCATGAACCTTGAGATCCTGGATAAACCCCAGCGAGACAATATCGCGGTGGAGGTCAGGGTCAACGACCACCCGCAGCGCATCGAGTACTTGTTCCTGATTAGGCATGTGTCGTCTGTTGTCTTTCCCATCGGCTAGCGCAGCGGCTCGAGGCTGGGCCCCGCGGCGGCAGTCGAGGACCCGGTCAACACGACGAGGTCATTGACGAAAACGTCCATCGCTTGCTCGTTCCGCAGCAGGTCTTTGAGCGTCGTCTGGCTCAGCAGTTGGTCGACCACCCTCTGAACGGCCCGCCACAGCGAACGGATCGAGCAGTTGATCGAATGCGTGCACTGGTCTTCGTTGCCGGCGAACTTTTCGCAGAACTCGCCGGTGAAAAGCCTGCTGCCGAGCACCGCGAGCACCTCGCTCACCGGGATTTTGTCCGCGGGCCGTGCGACCCGGTAGCCGCCCGAAGCGCCGCGCTCGCTGTGAATGAGGCCGCCCTCGCGCAGCGCGCGGAGTATCTTGGCGACATAAGGAACCGAGATACCCTCGGCCTGACTGATCTCGGGGATCGTGAGGCTCGTTCCCGGGCCGGCCGCCGCCAGCCTCAGCATGCAACGCAGCCCGTACTCTTCCTGTGCGCTAAACTGCATCACTCACCGCCTTCACGCGAGATGGGAACCGCCGCCAGCAAGACACCGGCGACTGCTCCGCCAGCCAGTTCCTGTACTGTCTCTACTTCTTATCCAACTCACAGAATGTTCAGCGTCAGCTTCGCGGCATCCGACATTCTGTTTGGCGTCCACGTTGGATCGAAAACGATCTCGACGTTCGCCGATTGGATTTCGTCCATGGCCTCGACCTTGAACTTGACCTCGTTCGGCAGCGATTGCGCCGCCGGGCAGTTCGGCGCCGTCAATGTCATCGTGACGTGCGCGTGGCCTTCGTCGTTGACGTCAACGGCGTAGATCAAGCCCAACTCGTAGATGTTGACCGGGATCTCCGGGTCATAGCAGGTCTTGATCACGTCGATGATCTTCCTGTTGATTTCGGGACCTTCGTCGGGATGAGGGTCGGGATCTACCGCCGGGTACGCTGATTCGTCCGCCGCCGGTCTAGCCGGTACGCCGGAAGGTCGAGACGGAGTTATCGGCAAGGCGCTACCGACCTGTGTCTGACGTCTGGACTCGCCGGAATCGGAACCCGCTGACGACGCAGCTCCTGGGGATGCCGCCGGCTCGCCTTGTTGCGGCATAGCGGGCTCGGACTGCTCCCTCGCGGCCGACGGCTCGTCCGACTTCGTCATCCAGCCTGTCACGGATTGCCAAAGATTCTTGGTCGCCATGTCTGCTCCAATCCCTTAAGAGCGGGGCGCGCTCGATCGCCGCTTGCTCCCAAATTCCTCTCACTCCGTCTTCGCCGTCTCTCCGCCGTGCAGCGCGCTCTTGAGGGTGTGCCATGCGAGCGTGGCGCATTTGACGCGGGCTGGAAACTCGCTGACGCCGGCGAACACCGCCAGCTTGCCGAGGTGGATTCCCGCGTGAGCAGGATCTTGCGGGCCGGTCACCAGCGTATGGAACGTCTCAAACAGACTTTGAGCCTGATCGAGCGTACGGCCCTTCAACGTCTCGGTCATGATCGAGGCCGACGCGGTCGAAATCGCGCAGCCCGCGCCGACGAAGCTCACGTCGCGGATCACGCCTTCGCCATCCACCTTCAGGTAAAGCTTCAGGCGGTCGCCGCATAGCGGGTTGAAGCCCTCGGCGAAATAGTTGTGGTCGGCGATTTCGCGGAAGTTGCGCGGACGCTTGCTGTGGTCCACGATCAACTCCTGATACAAATCGCGCAGGTCTGACATCTGGCCGATCCGCTCCTTTACCCGAACAATTCCTTCGCTTTGCCGATCGCCTGCACCAGGCGGTCAATGTCTTCGCGCGTGTTGTAAAACGCCAGCGAGGCGCGCGCGGTGGCCGGCACGCCGAAGAAATCCATTACCGGCTGCGCGCAATGGTGCCCGGCGCGAATGGCCACGCCCTCACGGTCTAGAATCGTACCGAGATCGTGCGCGTGGACGCCCTCGAGCAGGAATGACAGTACGCTCGCCTTCTCTCTGGCTGTGCCGATGAGCTTCACTCCATCGACCTTCGAGACGGCCTTGGTCGCGTAATCGAGCAGGTCGTGCTCATAGGCAGCGATGCGGTCGAGGCCCACGCCGTTGAGATAGCGAACCGTCTCGCCCAGCCCAATCGCGTCGGCGATATTCGGCGTGCCGGCTTCGAACTTGTAGGGCAGCGTGTTGTAAGTCGTTTTCTCGAACGTCACCGAGGCGATCATGTCACCGCCGCCCTGGTACGGCGGCATTTTTTGCAGCAGCTCACGCTTACCGTAGAGAATTCCGATGCCGGTCGGCCCGAACATCTTGTGGCTCGACAGGGCGTAGAAATCGCAGTCCAGCTCGCGCACATTCACTTTCATGTGCGGCACGGCCTGCGCGCCGTCGATCAGAACTGGGATGCCGCGTTTGTGAGCCAGCTCGATGATCCGTTTCACCGGGTTGATGGTGCCAAGAGCGTTCGAGACGTGCGTCACGGCGACGATGCGCGTCCTGTCGGAGAGCAGCTTCTCGAACTCATCCATCAGCAGCTCGCCGGCTTGATTGATGGGAGCGACGCGAAGCTTCGCCCCGCGCTCCTCGCACAACATCTGCCAGGGCACGATGTTCGAGTGGTGCTCGATGGCCGAAATCAATACTTCATCGCCGGACTTGACATGCGTCCGTCCATAGCTGTGAGCGACCAGGTTGATCGACTCGGTCGTGCCGCGCGTGTAGATGACCTCCGACGAATCGCCGGCCCCGAGGAACTTCTGGACCTCGACGCGCGCGTTTTCGTAATCCTCGGTGGCGCGCTGGCTCAGCTCATGCACGCCGCGGTGAACGTTAGCGCAATCCTCGAGATAAAACTTGCGGATGGCCTCAATAACCGCCAGCGGCTTCTGCGACGTGGCGGCGTTGTCGAGGTACACAAGCGGCTTGCCGTGAACGCTTTGATTCAGCGCCGGAAAATCCTTGCGGTAGGCCGCCGCGTCCAATGGCTCCAGCGTCGCCGGGCCGGAAACAGGCGCTGAGTGAACCGTACTCATTGCTTCTCCTTTCCCCGCTTCGCCTGGGGCGCCTCGATTTCAGGCACGCGCGTCAGCCAGTTCATCAACTGTGCCTCGAAGTGATCGCGGATCGGCTCGATCTTGATCCGCTCGAGAATATCGGCGGCGAAAGCGTAGGTCAGCAGGTTGCGCGCTTCCTTGCGGTTAATGCCGCGCGAGCGCAAGTAAAACATCGACTCTTTGTCGAGCTGCCCGACTGTCGCTCCATGCGTACAGCGCACGTCGTTGGCGTCGATTTCGAGCTGCGGCTTGGTGTTGACTTCGGCCTCTCGCGAAAGCAGCAGGTTCTTGTTGTTCTGAATGGCGTCCGTCTTCTGCGCGTCGGCGCGGACGATGATTTTTCCGTTGAACACGCCGGTCGAGCGGCCGTCGAGCACGCCTTTGTAAAGCTGATGGCTCGTACAGTGCGGCTTGGCATGATCGATCAGCGTGTGATGATCGACGTGCTGCGAGCCGTTGACCGCGTAGAGGCCGTTGAGGTCGCAGTGGCTGCCTTCATCGTTGAGCAGGACGTTGATGTCGTTGCGTACCAGCGCGCCGCCGAACGAGAGCGAATGGGTCGCAATCGTGGTGTTGCGTCCGGCGATCAACTCGATCAGGCCGGTATGAAATGCCTGCAACTCTTCATGCTGGATCTTGTAAAGCTCGACATGAGAGTTCTCGCCGGCAAGCACTTCGACGACGCTGTTTGTCCAATAGAGATTGGCGCCGAGGCCGTAATAGCTCTCGATGATCGACGCTTCGGATTGGCTGCCCGCCTCGATGAGCAGCCGCGGATGCGTCACACGGTTCGTCTCCGCCGCGGTCGAGAGAAACAGCAGGTGAATCGGCTCGGAGACCACCGTGCGGTCGGGAATCCGCACAAACGCGCCGTCCTGGAAGAAGGCCGTATTGAGCGCCGTCAGCGCATGGTCATCGACGTCGGCGTGCCGGCTCAGGTGTTCTTCAATTAGGGACGGATCGCTTGCGGCGACAGCGGCCAGGCTTTCCACGCGGACTCCGCCGGGTAAAGAGCCCGGCTGCGAAAGGCCGGCCCGGAATTGGCCGTCCACGAAAACCAGCCGCGCACCGCTGAGCCCCAGTCCGAGCTTTTCCACCGTCTCGATGGGGACCTTTGCGGCGCTCGAAGACGCCAGCCGGAAGTCGCCGCGGGCGATGGGCGCCAGGTTGGTGTATTTGTATTCCTCGTGGCGCGGCGTCGGGAAGCCGGTCCGCGAGAAACGCTCGAACGCCACCTCACGCCGCTGGCGAAGCCACGCCGGCTCCACGCTTTGGCGATCCTTCAGGTCCGTGAACTGGTCCAAAAAGGGGCCGATGTTTTTTTCCGTTGCAACTACCATTCGCGTCCGCCCTTCTTAGGAAGCCACCAGTTGGCCTTGCTTGGTTGCTTCTTCTTCGATCCAGCCGTAGCCCTTTTCTTCCAGCTCGAGCGCCAGGCTTTTATCGCCTGATTTGACGATGCGCCCGCCGGCGAGCACGTGGACGTAGTCGGGAACGATGTAGTCGAGCAGCCGCTGATAGTGCGTCACGACGACGATGGCGCGCTCGGCGCTGCGCATGGCGTTGACGCCCTCGGCGACAAGCTTGAGCGCATCAATATCGAGACCCGAGTCGGTCTCGTCGAGAATGGCGAGCTTCGGCTCGAGCACCGTCATCTGAAAGATCTCGTTGCGTTTCTTTTCGCCGCCCGAAAAACCCATGTTCACCGCGCGCGTCATCATGGCGTCGTCCATCTTGAGCAGCTTCATTCGCTCCTTGACCATGGCCATGAAATCGACGGCGTCGAGATCAGACTGGCCGCGGTGTTCACGGATGGCGTTCAGCGCCGTCCGCAGGAAATACATGTTGCTGACGCCGGGGATCTCCACCGGGTACTGGAAGGCCATGAAGATGCCTTCCTGAGCGCGCACCTCGGGGTCCATATCGAGTAGATCTTTGCCTTCGTAGGTGACGCTGCCGCCAGTAACTTCATAGGCGTCACGGCCGGCTAGCACTCCGGCGAGCGTGCTCTTGCCTGAACCGTTGGGGCCCATGATGGCATGCACTTCGCCCTTTTTTACGTTCAGGCTGATGCCCTTGAGGATTTGTTTGTCTTCGACTTTGACTGCCAGGTTTTTAACTTCGAGCATGGTGTTCCCTTGATTAGTTATCTGTTCAGGCGCCGCGTCAGCGTGCGGCGGAATTGCCTATTGGCGGTGCCGCGGCTGCTGGGCCTAGCGTGGCTGGCGCGTTTCGGGCGCAGGACTGGGTTGAATGCGCCTGTCCTACCCGGGCGCCTACCCGACGCTGCCTTCCAGGCTTACGCTCAGCAGCTTCTGGGCTTCGACGGCGAACTCCATCGGCAGCTCACGGAAGACTTCCTTGCAGAATCCGTTGACGATCATCGAAACGGCGTCTTCGGTCTTGATGCCGCGCTGGTTGCAGTAGAAGATCTGGTCTTCGCCGATCTTCGAGGTTGTTGCTTCGTGCTCTACCTGGGCCGTCGGGTTTTTCACTTCCAGGTATGGAAAGGTATGCGCCCCGCACTTGTCTCCCATCAACATCGAATCGCATTGGGAGAAGTTGCGCGCTCCCTCGGCGCCCTTCATGATCTTGACCAGGCCACGGTAGGTGTTTTGTCCGAAACCGGCGGAGATGCCCTTCGACACGATCGTGCTGCGCGTGTTCTTGCCGATGTGGATCATCTTCGTGCCGGTGTCGGCCTGCTGCCGGTTGTTCGTCACCGCCACCGAGTAAAACTCGCCGATCGAATTGTCGCCCTGTAGGATGCAGCTTGGGTACTTCCAGGTGATCGCCGAGCCGGTCTCGACCTGCGTCCACGAAATCTTCGAGTTCACACCGCGGCAGGCCCCGCGCTTGGTGACGAAGTTGTAGATGCCGCCCTTGCCGTTCTTGTCGCCCGGATACCAGTTCTGCACCGTCGAGTACTTGATCTGCGCGTTGTCGAGCGTGACGAGCTCGACCACGGCGGCGTGCAACTGGTTTTCGTCGCGCATCGGCGCCGTACAGCCTTCGAGATAGCTGACGTAGGCGCCTTCGTCGGCGATGATCAGCGTCCGTTCGAACTGCCCGGTATTGGCGGCGTTGATGCGGAAGTACGTCGAAAGCTCCATCGGGCAGCGAACGCCCTTCGGCACATAAACGAACGAACCGTCGCTAAACACCGCGGAGTTCAGCGTGGCGAAGAAGTTGTCGGTGTAAGGAACGACCGAACCCAGATACTTCTGGATCAGCTCGGGATGTTCCTGCACCGCCTCGGAAAACGGGCAGAAGATGACGCCCATATCACCGAGTTTCTTGCGGAAGGTGGTCGCCACCGACACACTGTCAAAAACAGCGTCTACCGCGACGCCGGCCAGCAGCTCGCGCTCGTGCAGCGGAATACCAAGCTTCTCGTAGGTCGCCAGCAACTCCGGATCGACCTCATCGAGGCTCTTCGGCCCGTCTTTCTTCGACTTCGGCGCCGAGTAGTACGAAATCTTTTGGTAGTCGATCGGCGGGTAATGGACGTTGTGCCAGGCCGGCTCCCGCATCGTCGTCCAATGGCGAAACGACTTCAGCCGCCAATCGAGCATGAACTGCGGCTCATTTTTCTTCGCCGAGATCCAGCGGACGATGTCTTCGTTGAGCCCCGGTGGCGCCGACTCCGCTTCGATGTCGGTCACGAAGCCGTATTTGTAGTCCTGTTTGGTTAGGACTTCCAGCTCATTCTGGGTAGTGCTCATGACAACTCCTGTTTCTCAGCAACCAAAGAATGGGCCGTATTGCGTTTCCGTTCTTCCGGCTCCATCGCGGGGACCACCGCTCGATTTGCGAGCAAACCAACCCTTCGGCCGACAATCTGTACCGAGTTGTATGGGATTGGTCTACTGTCAGAATAGCGAATACTATACTGCCACGTCAAGATTGACGCCGCTACACCGTCCATTGCTACGTAAATGATAGATTCAAAACCGCTAACGGCCATACCAAGAGGTCCGGGAAATGTCTAAAAGATCCCGCCGTCAGGCCGTCTCGCGACCCCAAAAGAGCGCCAGGGGACTGAGCATTCTATCACCACGACCGAATCGTTTCCGCCAGCCGTCGTGGGTAATCGCTGGTCGAGAGCGTTCAGCCGTCATCACACACATCTCTTGCAATGGATGCCGATTTGGCTGCCATAAGAGGCCGTCAAGCTCCAATTGCTTCTGAGGATCAACTCACACCAATGCTCGATATCTCGGTTTCGAGGTGGTGTCCTCCCCCACGCGGTGATATACTTTGGTCGGTTTTTAGGGGTGTAGACCTAGTATTGCGTCTTCATACAGTCCCTTAGCCTCGCGCCCCTGATCCCTGACGATGAGGAGGTTTTGTCGTGGCAGATCTTTGGATCGTACGGAGTGTCTTTCTCCTCGTCTTTGTATTGGTCTGCTTTCACATGCGGCCATTCGGGCTGGAACCAATCCCGGCCGTGCTTTTCGGCATTGCGGCGGGGTGCGCCATCGTTGTTTTTGAAGTCCGGCTGCGCAGAGTTAGTTTGAAGCGGCTGATCGGGGCGGCCATCGGTTCGGTGCTAGGCATCCTCGGTGCGCTGATGATGAGCCTGGTGCTTGGGGCGAGCCTTGGCTCGCCGAGCGCTCCGTTCCTGCAGTTGGGTGTGCTGCTGCTGATGACCTACGTCGGCCTGGTGGTCGGCGGCGCGAAGGGCGACATGCTCAACCTGGGCGCGCTGGGAGGCTTGTTTGGCGGTGAAAAGGCGCCGCGCAAGTCTCAAAAAATCCTCGATACGAGCGTGATCATCGACGGCCGCATCGCCGATGTCGCCGAGACCGGTTTTTTGGATGGCGTCCTTGTCGTGCCGCAGTTTGTGCTTTGGGAGCTGCAACTGGTGGCGGATTCGGCCGATTCGCTCAAGCGCAACCGCGGCCGGCGAGGCCTCGACATCCTGCAGCGGCTGCAGAAAATCGTCAATCTCGACGTGCAGATCATCGAAACCGACTACCCCAAAATTAAAGAAGTCGATCAAAAGCTGATCCACCTCGCCCGCGACACCGACGCCAAGATCGTCACCAACGACTTCAACCTCAACAAGCTGGCTCAACTGCAAGGCGTGCAGGTGCTGAACATCAACGAGCTTGCCAACGCCCTCAAACCGATCGTGCTGCCCGGTGAGACCATGAAGGTCTTCATCCTCAAGGAAGGAAAAGAATACAATCAAGGGGTTGCCTATCTCGATGACGGCACCATGGTGGTGGTCGACAACGCCCGCCGGTATATCTCGAAAACCGTCGAGATCTCGGTGACCAGCGTTCTCCAGACCACCGCCGGCAAAATGATCTTCGGCCGTTATGATGAGAGGCACCAGAACAGCGGGCAGGAACGGCCGGTCGCTCTGCAGAGGGGTGTCGCCGCGCCGCCCGCCGCCCCTCAGAAGATCGAGCAGACCGCAGGGCGCTAAATCAGCATGAAGGTTGTCGCAATCATACCGGCCGCCGGGCTTGGAACCCGGATGGGCAAGGCTCCGGCCGAACATTCCGGCATGAGCCGGAAGCAGTTCATGTTGTTGGACGACGATCCCGTCGCCATCCACACCATCCGTAAATTCGTTGCCTCGCGAAAGATCGATGCGATCCTCGTAGCCATGCGCGCCGAGGATATGGCGTCGTTTCGCGAACGCCTGGACCGCGAGCAGTATTCGAAACCGGTCGAACTGGTCGAGGGCGGGCGCAATCGCCAGGAATCGGTTGCCAACTGCCTGACCCGGATTTCCGAGAACGATACCGAGGTAGTTAGCGTCCACGATGCGGTGCGCCCCTTCGTCACCGTGGCGCAGATTGACGAGAGCATCGACCAAGCGAAGCGGGACGGCGCGGTCATCCTGGCGATTCCGCCGGTCGATACCATCAAGCAGGTTTCCCGCACCGTGATTAATTCGACTTTGTCGCGCGAACGAATTGTGCTGGCCCAGACACCACAGGTCTTTCGTACCGCGCTGCTCAAACGGGCGTTCGCGCAGGCCGAGCAGGACGGCTTTACGGGCACCGACGAAGCTAGCCTCGTCGAACACTTGGGAGAGGATGTCCATGTGCTCATGGGCAGCGACCGCAACATCAAGATCACTCGCCCCAGCGACATGGCGCTAGCCCGGCTGTTTTTCGAGGAAGAACGCCAACAGTTGGCGGAGATGAGCGCCGGCGGCTAGCCCGGATATTTCACCAGGGGTCGCAGCGAGAGGCGTCAGAAGCCCGTGGATACAAGGCGCGCGAAGGTTGGCGCGC
>JBBDWJ010000257.1:0-16482 GCA_040902925.1 Bryobacterales bacterium
GAGATCGTTCAGCCAGTGAAGGGCCAATAGCTTGACGCCGTGGTTCCCAACATAGCCGACCGTCGCCATCAGGTCGTTGCTGATCTCCCGCTGGTAGTCCAGACTCCACTGCGAAGCGTAGGTGGTGCGCTGCTGCGGGTCGAAGATCGAGCGCAGCGGCGCCGCTTCGAACCCTGACGGATCGATATTTAGAGCATCGACCGGGTAGCGCAGATCTGGAAACTCCGCCGCTGACAACTGCAGCGTGTAGGGGCGGTCCGGAGGATTGACGAACGCCGTCACCTCGCGGTAGGTGTTGGGGGTATAGAATATCCCCGCGCCGGCCCGCACGACGTTTTTGCTGTTGCCGCCGATATCCCAGGACAGCCCGAAGCGGGGGCCGAAGTTGTTCCTGTCCGGCTCCCAGATCGGCTCGCCCTGCGGCCGGAACGGCCCGAAGGGATCGTCGACGACGTTGAACAGCAAACCATCTTTCTCCGTCACCGGCGTGAAGTATTCATAGCGCAGGCCCATGTTCAGCGTAAGCTGCGAGCTCAGGCGGAAGTCATCCTGCAAATAGAATCCCCATTGGGTCTCGTTCAAGCGGCGAAGGTCGTTGCCGATCGTCACCCGCACATCGGTGAACCGGCTGGCCAGTAGATCCTCGAGCGTCGGCATGTCGTAGGCCGGGTTTTCATAGTTCGCGCGGCCATAGTGGAAGCGGCGCATCTCAAAGCCGGCCTTGATGGAATGCCGGCCGGCCTGGTAGGAGAGGTTGTCGAGGACCGTGAAGCTGCCTCCGTTGGCCTGCAGAACCTCCTGATTTGGGGTGCTGATATAGCCGCCAATGCCGCCGATCTGCTGGTGCTGAAAAGCTCTGTTGGCGCGCGGGATATCCTGTTTGCTGACGCCCAACCGAACCTCGTTGATCATCACCGGGCTGAGTATCCGGTTCCAGGAAAGAGTTCCGCTGCGGTCCTGCGACGGATACTCCGTTCCGTTGATCGGGGAAAGGTTGGGCGCCACCGTGTAGCTGTCCAGCAGCGAGTAGCGCACGAACAGGGTATCGTTGGACGTGATATTGAAGTCCAGCCGCCCGATAAAGGAGTCTTCGTCGGTGGGACGTACTTCGCTGCGGCGGTGGAAGCCGCGATAAGGGTCGCCGCGGTCCTCATTTGACAGCGGCACAAGAGTCAAAAGCCGCTCGTACTCGGGGTTGGCGGCCACCATCTGCTCCCGCAGCAGATCGGTCGGCACCACGCCGGTCACCTGTTGCGCGCGGCGCTCGCGCACGCGTTCCCAGCCCCCGAAGAAGAATATCCGGTTGGACACGACGGGGCCGCCCGCGGTGACACCAAACTGGTTCAGCCGCAGGTGATCGGTCCGGGCGGAGAAGAAATTCCGCGCGTCCAGAGCGTCGTTGCGGAAAAATTCGAAAACGCTGCCGTGCAGCTCGTTGGTGCCCGACTTCGTGATGACGTTGACGCCGCCCGAAACCGCGCGCCCAAGTTCGGCCGAAAAGACGCCTTTGGTGGTCTTGAACTCTTCAATGAACTCGACGCTGAGGATGTTTTGTTGGCTTTGGCCCCCGAAGTTCGCCGTCGCCGGACGGTCCGGATTAGCCGCGTCGGTTCCATCGACCGTGATGTTCACGCCGTCGCGAGTGAGTCCGTTGAAGTAGACGGCTCCGCCCGAGACAACCGCGCCTGGCTCAAGCGCGATCAACTGCGAAAAGTTGCGTCCGTTCAGAGGCAGATTTCGAACCTGCTGCTCCCCGATGACGACGCCCAATTCGGTGCTTTGGGTACCCACCAACGGAGCGTCTCCTACAACGGTCACGCTTTCGCTGACGGTTCCCACCTCCAGCGTCACGTCGATCTTGACGCGCTGGGTGGCGTCGAGGTTGATGTTCGTGCGTTCGGCTTGCTTGAATCCCTCAACTGTTACGGTGAGAGTGTATTCCCCAACGGGGAGCCGTTCGAGCACATAGTTTCCAGTGGCATCCGCTTGGACGCTTTTTTCCGCCAGCGTTCCGGCGTTCGTTGCGACCACAGTGGCGCCCGGAATCGCGGCGCCCGAAGGATCGCTGACTGTCCCCACGATTGTGGCGGTATTAACTTGGGCAAGCACCAGCAAGGGCGCTGCAAATAGTAGGCAAACGAGAACTTGGACCACTCTCTTGGTCATTTCGTCAGACCCCCTCCTATTGAAAAACAAAGCCGACGCCCATGAAGGGGCAGCCTGATTAGGGCCGCTTCCCCTCCCGACGGCTATCCGTGATTCTAAACGTTTAAACAGGAATCGTCAAACGCAAGTTGAAACGAAGTTGTAGGAATGATAGGTTCCTTCCAGAATTCTGATTGGCCTTCTGGTATACTGTTGCGGTCGGTGGGGCTGTGCTGGCAAGGGGCCCATCGGGCACCCATATCGGCCGCCCACGTTCCCCCGGCTGGACTGCCTTAGTTCGCCGAGGGTAAGCGGAGACTCAGCCGGAATCGGTCCCGGCCGGTACCGGCGACCGGCAAAGGGGCGGATTTCAGCCCCCCTCGAACGCCCGGTATGCGGATTCCGCTTCGCCGATCCGGCACCGCGTGAGCTGGAGGCGCACCCAGCGAGCTGTCAGTGGACGACGCTAGCCCGCCGCGAATCGAGCCATCGAGCTGCGTTGCCACCCGGCTGCTTAGCGTGTCATACTCCCTCGTCATGCGACGCATTCTGCTTCTCGTTCTTCTCACTGTGCCCCTTCTCACGGCGCCCCTGGCGGCCCAGGTAGCGCCGCCCAATGGCGCTGGCGTCTCGATGGGGCACCTGCACCTGATTTCGCCCGACCCCGAAGCGGACATGAAGCTGTGGATCGACGTGCTGGGCGGCAAGAGCGTCATGGCGGGACCGCTCCAGTTCGCCATGTTTCCGGGCGTTTTCGTTGCGATTCGCAAAGGGGAAGCCGGAGGAGCCACGGAAGGCTCGGTGGTCAATCACCTCGGGTTTCTGGCGCGCGATCTCGATGCGACCAAGGCGAAGCTCACCGGCGCGGGCGTGACCATCGAGCGCGAGATGCCCGATACGCGCCAGATGTTCGCGATGTTTCCCGGCAGCGTGCGCGTCGAATTTACCGAAGACAAGACGATCGACGTGCCGATCAAGCACCACCACATCCACTTCGCCACGCCCCAGATCGACGAAATGCGCGCTTGGTACGCAAAGCATTTTGAGGCCGTGCCGGGAATGCGCGGCCGTTTCAAAGCGGCCGATGTTCCGGGCGTGAATCTGTCGTGGAATCCCGCCGATACGCCGCCAGCCGCCACGCGTGGCCGTGCTATGGACCATATCGGCTTTGAGGTCACCGACATTAAGGCGTTCTGCGAGAAGCTGGTGGCCGACGGCGTCAAACTCGACGGCGACGTGAGGGAAGTCCCCAACCTCGGGCTGACGATCGCGTTTTTGACCGATCCGTGGGGCACGCGCATCGAGCTTACGCAGGGTCTGGCGCGCTTCTGAGCCACGCGCCTGGCGCTGTCGACGCGGTGCTTGGTGTCGGGGGGATGGCTACGTTTCCAAAAGGCTGAGCACCAGCTCTAGGTCCGTGAGAAACAGCTCTCGCTCCGGGCCGCGCGCGCCACCCGGGACTAGCTTCTCCAACGAGACGTCTGCGGCCCCGGTTCGCTTTGCCGCAAGGTACTCATTGACTGCCTTCCACTGCTCCTCGATGGCCAATTCCAACCATTTTGAGAAGACTTGCTCATGGTTGCATTGCAGGACCAGGCTGGCCAAGCAAGCTGGGACAGTTTCGTCAAACGCTGGATGACGGTACCGGAGTGAATGAGGGCTGCTGAGCGACGCCAACAAGACGAGCTTGCCGAAGTCGCCCGCAGCCCGCTCGAGGATCTGCCCCGTGATCTGGTTGGCTAAGGCAAATCGTCCCTCGGTGCAAAAATGTTTCTCGCTGCAGAAGCGCCTGTTGCTGCAATCAGAACTACTGACGGTGGTAACGCTCATGGCCGAATTCCTCATCTGAGCTAGGGATGAGCAATTGACCTTCCAAGAAGCCCCCGTAGCCGGGTTCTTGCGCCCTGGGGGCGCGAAAATGAGAGACAGGTACCAGGCCATCTAGATGAAACCACTCAGAGAAAGGGCTGGTCCAGCGGCGTTTTCGAGGAAGCGAACAAGCCTGCAGGGCTATTGGTTCAGCGGAGTGCGAGGATCGTTGCGCGATTTCCCCCAAGGGCGAGTCCGCGGTGCTCGATCGCGAGCTGGTTCGCCCACGATGGGGCTATTCGGGGCGTTTCGAAAGGCTGGATGATGTGCTCCTAAAGCCCTGCCGTTGTCATGCCTAGAACTAGCCTAGTCACCGTCGCCCGCCCCCTTGAGCAGTTCATAGCTGACAAACGCAAACTTCTTGGAATCCGGCGACCAGGAGTTCACGTTAATTGTCCCCTGGCCTCCGAACAACTCGACGATCGTTTCCGGCCGCGCCGGTCCGGGCTTGACGCCCGGCAGCGGCATCAGGCGCAGCCGCACGTTCTTGTTCTGGGGGTGTCCCTCGGTACCCTTCTCGAAGGAAATCAAAACTATCCATTTGCCGTCCGGCGAGGGATGCGGAAACCAGTCTTCCCACTCATCGTTGGTGACCTGTTCGGCTTTGGCATCGCCCGGACCCGCGCCGCCGGCCGGAATGCGCCAGATGTCAAAATTTCCGGTGCGGATCGAGTTCAGAAAGATCCATTTGCCGTCGGGAGAATAATCGGGACCGTCATCGAGCCCATCGGCCCGGTTGAGCCGTTCCTCCTCGCCCCCGGCGGCCAGGACGCGATGCAAATCGAAATCGCCGTCGCGTTGCGCGGTGTACACCAGCCATTTCCCATCGGGAGAGATGCCATGGTAGTAGCTCGGCGCTTTCGGGGTAATCAGCTTGACGTTCGAGCCATCGATATTGGCCGTAAAGATTTGCGAGCTCGTGGTGGTCGAGCCGGAGATGGCCAGCATCTTGCCGTCCGGAGAAATCCCGTGGTCATTGTTGCAGCGGATCGGCATGCTTAACTTGATCCGTTCGAGCGCCGCGGGTTTCTGGCCGAGCGGCAGTTTCCAAAGGTCGCCGAGAGAATTCACGAGCAGATACGAGCCGTCGGGAGCCCAGTTGGGAGCTTCGATGCGCTGGTCCGCCGTATAGATCACTTCGACTTTTTTCGTCGCCAGATCATAAATCGAAATCTTGCTGCGCAGGATCGGCTGCGGCGGTTCTTCGATGGCGACGTTCGTAAAGACCGCTGTTTCCAGAATGTTCGCGTCATGCGAGCAGACCGCGAGGCCGACGTAAACCGGGCCGCTGAGCTCTACCGTCACCGGCCCGCCTGGCGTCAACGTTCCCCCTTGGGGTCCCGCCCACATTCGGAAACGGTTCCCGCGCCGCTCGATGCGCAACCGTTGCGGACCTTTGAGTTCCGACCGCACTTCTTGCGTCGCCGCGCCGGCCGTGGGACGGTACTGCAGCGAAGTCAGGCCGTCGCCGTGCAGCGCAACGTCGGCGTAAGCCGAGCCGGCATCGAGCGACTGGCGAATGATCACCGCGGCCTTGCGGTGCGCTACCGCGCCCGCGCCGATAAACTCGACATCGGCTGAGATCGCGACGTCGCCGGAAACCTTCTTCCAAACGAAATGAAATGCGTCGGTCTCCGCCCACATATTGGCGCCGCCGCCGGTGATGCGGTAAGTGCGAGTGACAGTGTCAAACTGCACCGAGCCGGCTTTCGGAGTCACGCCGACATCGGCGTGGTCCTCGAAAACGCCCACAGCCTCGGCCGCGGCCATGGCAGGCAAAAGCAGCACCAACGAGACAAGGACCGCACCCGCCGTCAGGCTGAACGTGGCTAGCGAGCGCCGAAATTCGCTGGTCCTCATAGGTTCCTCCCGGAAACGATTTTGGAAAACGCAGCGCTCATGATCAATGCGGGCGTGTTGCTCCCCGGCTGCCACGGTCAAGAATCAGAATATCCGGGCACCATGCTACTAAATCACAACCTTTTGCGCCCGAACGCGAGGCCGGCGCTCGTAGCGGTTCCTCACCGCGGAGGCGCGCGACGAAACCGTCCTCCTTATGGGCGCGCAGGTCCAGGCGTCCGCGAATGGTTCCGTCGGCCGAGACCCGCGGGCGCCCCTATAATGCAACTGATGGCGAAAAGCCGCGCCAGCGTGGCCGTTGGATTGACGATCGCAATCGCATTCGCGGCGGCCGTCCCGCTGCAAATCGCCTACACCGAAACTCACCGCCCGGCGGCCGACGCCGAGTTTCATTTCATTCGCCTCGAATACGTCAATCTCTCGTGGGCCAGCCGCGGCTGGGGCCGCCCCTGGTGGATGCAAGACTGGCCTGAAGCCGAAACGCATTTCGCGCAAGGCATTCGCCGGCTGACCCTGATCGACGCCGGCGAGGGCCGCCACGTCCCACTTACAGACGACCGCATTTTCGACTATCCGTGGGTGTACGCAACACAGGTCGGCTTTTGGAACCTCGGCGAGGGCGAAATCGAACGCTTGCGGGAATATCTGCTGCGCGGCGGCTTTCTGATGGTCGATGACTTCTACGGCCCCGAACAGTGGGAGGTCTTTCGCGAGTCGATGCAGCGTGTCTTCCCAGAACGCCCTATCGTCGAGATCGAGGAAGACGACGCTGTGCTGCACGTGCTCTATAGCGTCAACCAGCGCACGCAGATCCCCGGCCTGCGCCACCTGTGGAGAGGCCCCGGCGGCGCAACCATGGTGGAACCAAACAACACGCCGCCCCACTGGCGCGGCATCTACGACGACGAAGGGCGTCTGCTGGTAGCCGTCAATTTCAACATGGATATCGGCGACGCCTGGGAACACGCCGACATGCCCGAATTTGCCCGAATATCCCGAGCCTATGACCGCGCTAGCCTATCGCTTTGGAATCAACTACATCATCTACGCGATGACGCACTAGTCCGCACTTGCTCGAACCGCACACCAAGCGGAAAAACACAAGTACCCCGAGTAGGTATGGAGGATGCAGGGCTGCTACAAGGGGACAAACTACCGCCGCGAGCCCGAACGACGCCGGGCCAACCCGGCCAGGCCCGCAAGCCCTGCGCCGAACAGGAAAATCGTCGAAGGCTCCGGAATCACAAGGGCGTCGGTCTCGATGATCAACTGGCGTTTCGTGGCGCCCACGTTGGAGGAGTTAGGTCCCTCGAACAAGTCCTCGCCGTCGGTCAAAAAGCTTCCATCGCCGATCGAATTGATAAGCCCGGTGACTGCAAAAAATCCGCCCAGGCCCAGTCCCACAGCGGTGCGGCCGCTGGCGTTGAACAGAACATCGACCAACTGGGCATCGGCCGCGCTGACCGCCCCAGTCATGCCGAACGAGGCGCCACTCCCCAAGTCGCCAAAACTGCTGGTCCCGCCCGTCAGATCGCCGAGCGTGCCGCCAAAACCGAATACCTCGTAGAACTCACCACCGTCCGGACTCCCGGCCGTGTTGTCCAACGGAACGTTCTCCACTCTTAGCGTCACGGCAAGAATATTTCCTGAGACAGGCTGAGAAGCGAGATCAAAAACGAAAAAATTACGAAATTCCGCAACCGCGTTGGAGTCCGCCCCGACAAAGAAATTCTGGTTCACCGGCGCGTGAAAGCTATCCGTAGACCGGTACCACCCGGAATCGGTCGCGTCGAAGGTGATTGTGGCCGCCGGGACGGGGCAAGTCCAAACCAGTAGGGCGCCAAAACAGGCGAGGGGGAAGCGTTTGTATTGAGGCATTTACCTGATCCTTGTGGTGGTAAACTAGCCAATCATACACGCAGTTACTCGTCCGTTTCAATGAAATTCGATGGTGATCACGGGCATACGTAATGGAAGGTCCATAACCGGCCCAAACAGTGCTTAGCCGTACGGATTTGCGCCCGGTTTCTTCGCCTCTCCTTCCCCCGGCCCGCTCCCGGATTTCTCTGGCATCCACTCTTCCCGATCCACACCCAAGCCGTCGGCGACGCGGTTGATGTAGTTGAAATAGGAAATTACCTGCGCCGCGTCGTGGATAGCCTCGTCGGAGAACCCTTCGCGCCGCAGCGCGTCGAGATCGCCGGCGCTGACCGAGGCCGGCGCCAGCGTCAGTTTCTCGGCGTAGCCCAGCAAAGCGCGCGTCGCCTGGTCGATCTCCGCCGAGCGCCAATCGTTCTTGATGGCTTGCGCCAGTTCGTCGTCGACCTCAGCCCGGAGGTCGTGCCAATGCGCCTCGATTCAATAGTGGCAATCGTTCGCTTTGGAGACGACGACCGCCAGCATCTCACGCTGCGCCCGGCTCAGCGGCGACGGCCCATGCATGGCGCTGAGATAGACGCCCATCGAGGCGCGCAGCGTGCGCGGGTTGAGGCTCATCAGCTTGACGATGTTCCAGACGCACCCGGCGCGCTCGATCGCGGCGGAGTATTCGCGCCGCAACTCGCCTTTGGCTTCCTCTACGGATATGGTTTTGATCCAGGCCACGGTTGGGCTACCTCTGCCGGCATTTTTTCACATCCAGGGGGGTCGCCGGCAGGCCGCCGGTTCCGGGCGGGTGAGTCGCGGAAAGTTCGGCCCGCCCGAGCCCGCGTTTGCCGCTCCGACCGCCTACAATAGGACTTCGCGCAACACGCCGCCCGGTCGGCTCACCCCCTTGAGAGGCCCTTGTTCTGAGGAGTAGCTGCTTGATCCAAGAAACTAGCCTGCGGCTGGCGGCCGGAGTTTTCTGTTTTTTCCTGGCCGGCGGCACGGCCGCGGACGTTACCTCCGAGCGTCTCAAAAACGCCGCCAGCGAACCGCACAACTGGCTGACCTATGGCGGCACTTACAATTTCTGGCGGTACAGCGATCTCGACCAGATCAACCGCGGCAACGTCCGCAAGATCGCGCCGGTGTGGGCTTTCGAGGCCGGTGTAATTGACGGCGGTTTGCAATCGACGCCCCTGGTCGCCGACGGCGTCCTCTACCTCAGCACGTCGTGGAACCGCGTGTTCGCCATCAACGCCGCCACCGGCGAGGAGATCTGGCACTACTTTCCGCCGCGTCCCGAGCAGATCGCCGAGCTCTATGCGCCGTGGAATCGCGGCGTCGCGGTGGCCGACGGCCTCGTTTCACGGGCACCGTCGACAATCACGTGATTGCCCTCGACGCGAAAACCGGCCGCGAAGTCTGGAAGGTCGAAGTCGAGTCCGTCGAGCAGTGCGGCTGCAACATCACCGGCGCGCCGCTGGTCGTCAACAGCAAAGTCATCGTCGGCGTCACCGGCGGCGACTCGGCGCATCGCGGCTATCTCAACGCCTTCGACACGCGAACGGGCCGGCACGTCTGGCGCTTCTGGACCATTCCCGGACCCGGCGAGCCGGGCCACGACACCTGGAAAGGCGATAGCTGGAAGAACGGCGGCGGCTCGACCTGGCTTACCGGCTCCTACGACCCCGAGCTGAATCTGCTCTATTGGGGCGTCGGCAACCCGGCCGCCGATTTCTACGGCGAATCGCGCAAGGGCGACAACCTCTACACCGACTCGGTCGTCGCGCTCAACCCCGATACGGGCGAGTTGAAATGGCATTACCAGCTCATTCCCCACGATGTGTGGGACTGGGACGCCGGCTACGAAATCGTGCTGGCCGATCTCGAGTTCAAGGGTGAAAAGCGTAAAGTCCTCGTCAATCCGAACAAGGGCGGATACACCTGGGTGCTCGACCGCGTCACCGGCAAGTTCCTCAACGCCTGGCCGCTGGCGGAAAACATCAACTGGATCAAGGGCATCGACGAAGAAGGCAACCTCATCGGCCGCAACGAGGCGAAGGTTGGGGAGCCAACCATCATCTGTCCTTCCATTGGGGGCGGGCGAAGCTGGAATCACGGCGCCTACAGTCCCAAGAGCGGCTTTTTCTATTCGACCGGCATCGAATGGTGCCAGACGCTGACGGTCGTGCCGCAGGATCCGCAGCAAGGCCAGGGTTACTTCGGCGGCCTGTTCACCCTTGCGCCTCCAGAAAAGGGCGAGCCCGGTGGACATCTTTCGGCCTACGACCCCGTCAGCGGCAAGCGCCATTGGATCTATCGCTCGAAATACCCCCTGCTGGCCTCGCAACTCGCCACCGCCGGAGATCTGCTGTTCACCGGCGACTCCCAGGGACGTTTTTTTGCCCTCGACGCGCAAACCGGCGATGAGCTCTGGTCATTTCGCACCGGCTCAGGCCACCGCGGCTCGCCGGTCACCTACGCGGTCAACGGCAAACAGTACGTCGCGGTGCCGGTTGGCTGGGGCTCGGCTCTGGCCGGCTTAATGACGCAGATGTGGCCTGAGTCGGCAGACATTTCGGGCGCTTCGACTCTATATGTATTCGCGCTGCCAGAATCGCAATGAGCGCGGCGGGATTTGCATTCAGTCTCATGAAGATTCGACAGATGACTTTGGCGCGGGCCGCCCGGTTATGGCTCGGTGTATTTCTGCTGTGGGCCGCACCGCACTCGCCGGCGCAAACGCCCACGATTGACCTCAGGGAAACCGCGCTCATCGCCCGCGGCAGCGACCTGTTCGCGGGAAGTTGCGCCATTGGTTACTGCCATGGCTCGGAAGGCCGGGCGTCGCGCGGACCGCAGTTGCGCGAGCGGCCTTGGGATCCGCGCCACGTCTACACCGTCACCCGGGACGGTGTCCCCGGCACGGCGATGCCGGCCTGGAAGGGTATCCTTCCCGACCGCGACGTCTGGGCCGTCACGGCATATGTCATGAGCCTCTCCACCACAAAACTGCAGGGCCAATCGGCTGTGATCGAGCTCAGCGAGTCGATCGCCGCGCCGCCGGCCCGCTCGGCCGAAGCGCAATTGGGCCACGACCTGTTTTTCGATCTCACGAACCAGAAACGCTGCGGCGTATGTCACCGGCTTGGCGCAAAGGGCGTCTCCATCGGCCCCGATCTCGCCGCCAGCGCCAAGCACAAGAGCGAGGGCGAGTTGCTGCGCGACATCGTCGAGCCCAGCTCTTCCGTGGCCGAAGGCTACGAGCAGACCGCGGTCGCCACCAACAACGCCGAAAGCGTCGTGGGCGTGAAGAAAGAGGAAACCCCCGGCTACATCAAGCTGTACGACACGTCCAGCATTCCGCCGCCGCTACGTACGATCTACCGTGATCAGATTCACGCCGTCAGCACCCTAGAAAGATCCGCCATGCCGGGTGACTACGGAAAGCGCTTATCGGCCCAGGAATTGCGCGCCATCGTCGCCTACCTGAAGTCGGGAAGCTACTGATCGCGGCGGCTGTCCGACAAAACACTACACGCCCGAAGGAAAAGACATGACCCTGGTTTACGTGCTGCTGGCGATCGCCGTCGGCTCCCTGCTTCCGGCGCAGGCCGGTATTAACGCCACTTTGCGGGTTTCTCTCGAACACCCGATGCTGGCGGCGATCGTGAACTTTATGGTGGGGTTGGCTTTGCTGGTCGTCTTCGGGCTGGCGATGCGTGTGCCGCTGCCGGGCGCGTCTCAGATTGCCCATGCGCCGTGGTGGTCGTGGGTCGGCGGCGCGATGGGCGCAACGCTGGTGCTTTCCGGCGTGTTGCTGTCGCATCGGCTCGGCGCGGCGACGTTCATCGGCTGCATCATTCTCGGCCAACTCGTCGCGTCGGTTGCGCTCGACCACTTCGGCCTGGTCGGCTACCCGCAACACTCGGTCACTTTTCCCCGCATTGCGGGGTTGTGCCTTCTCGCCGCGGGCGTATATCTAATCCGCCGCTTTTGAGCTGCTGGGTGAAAAACGCCGAAACTGCCAAGGCTCCATTCCTGTTTGTCCAGCCAGCAATGCCTGGATTGAGAGAAAGCGCCAGACCAACCAAATCGCCCGCGCGATCCTTGTCCAACGTTCAAGCCAGCGCCGCCGAGGAGTCGTCGAACACAGCCAGCCCGTCGGCCTCGGGGCTCAGCGTGAATCGAAAGTGGGCTCCTGCTCCGGGCTTCGAATCCACCGTGATGCGGCCGCCGTGTCCGGCAACGATTTTTTGGGCGATAGCCAGCCCCAGTCCGCTGCCGCCGCCGTATTCTTCACGGCCGTGCAGGCGCTGAAACGGCTCGAAGATGCGATCCACATAGCGGGGATCGATGCCGATTCCGTTGTCCCGCACGCCAAACACCCATTGCGCCCCGTTGTGTTCGGCAGTGACGTGAATCCGCGGCTGCGTGGGGCAGTATTTCAACGCATTCGAAATCAAGTTGCGCAGCAGCAGCGTGAGCAGCGCTTCGTCGACATCGACTTCGGGCATGGGTCCGGACGACACCAGCGCCCCCCGTTCCGAAATCGATTCTTCGAGATCAGCCATCGCCGCGCGCAGACAGAAGGTCACAGAGGCACGCGTCCGGCGAATATCCCCGCGGCTGGCCTGGCTCAGCGTCTGCAGCCCCGAGATGCTGTTTTCCATTCGCTGCGCCGCGGCGAACACAAGCTGCAGGTCGCGGCCGGCTTTTTCGGGCAGCCCCTCGCCGGCGCTGCTGCGCAGTTTTTGGCTAAACAGCATGAGGTGCCGGATCGGCTCGCGCAGGTCGTGCGAGATCATGTGATTGAAGTGGTCCAGATCGGCGTTCTGCACTTCGAGTCTGCGGTTGAGCTGCTCGAGCTCGCTTGCACGATTGGCCAGCTCATTGACCGAGCTCTTGAGCCGTTCTTGGATTCGCTTGCGCTCGATCGCGTAGCGAATCGTACGACTGAGAATCTCCGTCGTAAAGTCCTCTTTGACCAGGTAGTCCTGCGCTCCTCGCTGCAGCGCTGCCGTCGCCAGGTCTTCGTCGCCCAGGGAAGTGAGCACGACGACAGGCACGTCGCCCGCATGTTGCACCATGCCATCCAGCGTTTCCAGCCCGCGGCTGTCGGGCAGTTGCAGGTCGAGCAGCACTGCATCCCACTGCCGGCGCGACAATGCCTCCACTCCGTCGGCCAGCGTTGCGGCGTGTTCGGCTTCGAAACGGTTTCGCGCGCCCTTCATGCGCCGCAGGATCATCTCGGCGTGGTCTGGGTTGTCTTCGACTAGCAGAATATGCAGTTGGGCGCCGCTCGGCATCGGCTTTAGCTCCTCTACTGCGGCCGGCAGTTCCAGGTGCCCCAATAGAATCCCAGGTCGCGGACCATGTGCTGAAACTGTTCGAAGTCCGCCGGCTTCAACACATAGCTGTTCACATGGCGTGCATAGGCTGTCGCGCGGTCGCTCTCGGCGTCCGAAGTCGTGAGCATCACGATGGGGATCGCCAGCAGCGAAGGGTCGTTCTTGATTTGCTCCAGCGCCTCGAGCCCATCGAGCCTGGGCAGTTTCAGGTCCAGGAAGACAACATCCGGTCTCGGCCGGTCATTGTACTGGCCTTCTTGGCGCAGATAGGCCAGGGCTTCCACGCCGTCGCCCACCCGGTCGATCCTCGTGGCGCCGAGAAACCGGTGCAGCACGCGCGTAAACAACAGCGCGTGCGAGTCGTCGTCCTCGACGAGCAGAAACCGGACTTCCGGTCGCGTCACGCCGAACTCCGTGTCACTACTTCAGGCATTTGCGCCAGAAATCGAAGTGGGAACGCCAGCCAAAAAGCCGCTCCCCGCTCGCCATCCGATTCCACCCACGCCCTGCCGCCGCATACGCCCATGATCTTGCTCACAACCGCCAGCCCGATTCCCGTCCCATCCTGGGTCGTATCCAGACGTTGAAACACACCGAAGATCTTGTGATGGTATTGGGGGGGGATTCCCGCCCCGTTGTCACGCACATAAAATCTGACCTCCTCGCCCGTGACGCTGCCGCCGACCTCGACGCGCGGTTCCGGTCCGCCCAGGCCATACTTGAAGGCGTTGGACAGAAGATTCTGAAACAGCCGCGAAACCGCCGTCGGATCGGCGACAAGGTTGGGTAAATCGTCCTGGATGTCGATGCGGACCTGCGGCGTTGCGAATTGCTCCCGCGCCTCTTCGGCCAGCTCGCTCACCAGATCCGCAACGTCAATCGTCTCCGGCTGGTTGGCGCCGCGCCTGATACGGCTGAATTGCAGCAGGTCGTCGATCAGCCGGCTCATTCGCTGTGCGGCATGCCCCAGCCGGTGCACGGACTCCATAGCTTCCGGGATCTTGCCGGCTTGTAAATCCTCCGTCAAAATGCCGAGGAAGCCTTTGAACGTAACCACGGGCGACTTCAGATCATGAGAAACGGAGTACACAAACTGCTCCATTTCCTGGTTCTTGCGCTTCAACTCGGCGGCGCCCTGCCGGATTTCTTCCGCGGCTCTTTTCGATTCCGTGATGTCCCAGCAAACGCCGATCATTCTTGCCGCTTTCCCCTCGCCGTCACGCTGAACCACCGCCTGGCTCTTGATGTGCCTCCAGCGGCCGCTTCGTCCGGCGCGGAACTCGGCTTCATAGAGTTGTCTTTCTTTCAACGCGAACCGGATTTCGGCGATCGCCTGTTTGCGGTCCTCCGGATGAACCAGTTGGGCCCAGGCTTCGGCGGAGCCCGCGAACGTATTAGGCTGCAGGCCGAACATCCTCTCGAGGCGCTCGTCCCACACGTTGACGTTGGCCCGCGGGTCGAAAATCCAGATCCCAGCCTGCGCGGCGTTGAGCGCCAGCCGAAGCTGCTGCTCGCTTTCCCGCAACGACTCCTCGGTTCGCCGCCGCTCGACCACCTCGGCCTCCAGCGCCTCCTGCTGGTCGCGGACCTGCCTGGACATTCGGCCGAAAGCCCGTGCCAGCGTCCCGGCTTCGTCGCTCGCCGCTATCGGGAGCCGCAAGTCCGCCTTCCCTATGGCAAAATCCTCTACCGCCTGGGTGATTTCGCGCAGTGGCCGCGTGATCTTGCGCGATGCCGCCAGCACGGCGCCGACCGTCACCGCCATGAGCAACGTGCCGAACCAGACGGTGCGGGTGCGGTCGGCACGGGACGCTGAGACGGCGGCGTCGTAGCTGGAAGTGAGTAACAGGCCGTAGAATCGGCGGGGCTGGGCCGGGTCGTAATGCCACGCCTTGAGCGTGGCCGCGACTCTTTTGCCGCTGGCTGTGTCGTACGTCACGGCGTGGCTTGTGTGGGGCGAATCGAGGGCGTGGCGCATTTGCGGGAAGCGGTCTTCGAGGCGCGAGCCGGAATGGGCCGGCAACACGAAGAGATGCTCCGCATTCGTGTGCATCAGCAGGTCCCCTCGCTCGTTGAACAGGAACAGCGAGTAGCCGCCCGCCAGGATTTCCCGCATCCGTTCAAAACGCTGCCGCATGTCTTTGTTGATCACAACGATGCCGAATAGCCGGCCGTCGGGCAGATAAACCGGGCCGGCGGCCCGCAGCACCGGAATCTCCGGTATGACAATCTTTCCCTCTTCCTCGTTAAGCTCGATATCCGAAAGGTAGACGCTGCCCCGCGGCGTGCGGATCGCTTCCTGAAAGTAGGGCCGGTCTCCTTTCTGTTGCATCTTGGCGTCAACGACGACTGCGATCCCGTCCTCGAGGCGTTCCACGCGGGTGATCTCGCGCCCCCCCTCCTGCTGGCCGATCAAACGAATCTGGAGGTATTGCGGTGTGGCCCGCATCTTGGCTTCGAAGATCGAGGCTAGGCGGCCCTGCCAGACCCGTTCCGGGAGTCTTTCGAGCGGGTCGACACCGTCCTCGTGGGACCGCACAACTCCGCGGATCGCGGGGACGTCGGAGAGAAAGGCCGCGTCGTGGCTGAGTGCTTCCACGGCGGAGGTGAGTTGCACCGCGGCGGCTTCGATAACGCCGCGCTGCCGCCCGAACTCCTGCTCCACCAGGCGGTCGCTCAAATTGACGTAAGTCCACGTTCCCCCGGCCAGGCAAGTTAGAGCCACCATGGCGCAGACGAGCGCGGCCATCCGGGCGCCGATGCCGAACGAGAGCTGAGTCCGTCGAAAGCTCTGCTTCTCTGCTGGCTGCAATGCTGTCATCGTGGCTGTGATGCTGTCATCGCCTAATCGCGGCGGCGAAGAAGCGGGACTTTCTTCACCGCGGCAAGTTCGTCAGGCCGCCCGCACACGGGGGCATGATCCTTGCCGCAGCCGGCCAGGCGCCTGTGGCAAGCCGCGCGCTTCCCGAATGCCGGAGAATCAGCCGGGTGGGCGCTACAAACTTCCCGCGGCCATGGGGCCGTCCGGAACCACCTAGGACCGCTCCGCGTGCTCATAGGACTTATCGGTCCCGAAAACGCTTTTGGCCAGCGGGGTGCTAATACATTGTGTGGAGCGCTGCTCGCTGGTGCGCGGTGGATTTGGCGTAGCGCCCGTCCGCCGCGTCGCGGAAGGCCCGCCAAAGGTACTATACTGAAGGGCAGAAATCGGGCAGGCTGCGGCTGGCGCCAACAGGGAGGCCTTTTCAGACATGAATAAGCAGTTGAAGTTCGTTGGGATTACGGCCGTTATCGTTGGTTCACTGGTCTGGCTCGCCATGGCCGGCATCGGCGAAAGCGCGACCTATTACGTCACCATCGACGAACTGGCCGCGATGCAGGGCGCTACGGC
>JBBDWJ010000258.1:0-6264 GCA_040902925.1 Bryobacterales bacterium
GCCCACGGTCGCCAGGTTCCGGCAGCATTCCGCAACGGCCAACTTGGCGCCCTCGTAGGGGTCAAGCGAGGCGTAGCGCCCGTTGCCATCCAGGGCCATGGCCAGCGAGACTCCGGCCTCTTTGACGCGAACTACAGCCGCATCGCCGCCGGGGCCAAGCGTGGTGTTGGTCCTCACCATGTAGTCGTACTGCTCGTAAATCCAGCGTTTTGAGCAAAGATCCGCGGAGCCAACCAGCCGGCCCAGCGCGTCGGCCATGGCGGCGCCGTCCGAAGGATCGAGCCGCGGTCCATCGAGTGGTGCATAACGATACGGGCGGGTAGATGGCCGGTCGTAGAGCGGCGCATCATCGGTCAACAGAGAATTGGGGATCTCCGCTTCCAGCACGCCGTGATTCTTGACCTTCAAATTACCGTTACTCGTTACAACACCTATCTCAACAGCATCAAGGCCCCACTTCTTAAAGACCTTGAAAACTTCACTTTCGCGCCCGCGCTCGGCCACCAGCAGCATGCGCTCCTGGGACTCCGACAGCATAATCTCGTACGGAGACATGCCCGTTTCCCGTTGGGGCACGAACTTGAGATCGATCTCGATGCCGGTTCCACCCCGGCCGCCCATTTCACAGGTCGAGCAGGTCAGCCCGGCGGCGCCCATATCCTGGATGCCCTGAACAGCGCCTGTCTGCATCGCTTCCAGGCAGGCTTCGAGCAGCAGTTTTTCGAGGAATGGATCGCCGACCTGTACGTTGGGGCGTTTTTCTTCCGAATCCTCATCGAACTCGGCGGAAGCCATTGATGCGCCGTGAATGCCGTCACGGCCCGTCTTGGCCCCGACATAGATCACCGGATTGCCCACGCCGGTCGCCTTGCCAAAGAAAATGCGGTCTTTCGGGAATATGCCCAGGGCAAAGGCGTTGACCAGCGGATTGCCGCTGTAGCCCGGCTCGAAGATGCATTCGCCCCCAACCGTGGGAACCCCAAAGCAGTTGCCGTAGTGGGCGATGCCGCCGACGACGCCTTGCAGGATGTGGCGATTGCGGACGCCGCTCTGCGGATCATCCAGGGGCCCGAATCGCAAAGAGTCCATCACGGCGATTGGGCGCGCGCCCATGGTGAAAATGTCGCGCAAGATACCGCCGACGCCGGTCGCCGCGCCCTGGAACGGCTCAATGAAACTGGGATGGTTGTGCGATTCGATCTTGAACGCCGCCGCGTAGCCGTTGCCGATATCGACGATCCCGGCGTTCTCGCCCGGTCCTACCAGCAGGTACTTGCCTTCGGTGGGAAATTTCTTCAGGTGCCGCCGCGAACTCTTGTAGGAGCAGTGCTCGCTCCACATCACGCTGATGATGCCCAGCTCGGTGATGTTCGGCTCGCGGCCGAGCTTGGCGACAATACGGTCGTATTCCTCCTCCGTCAGCCCGTGTTGTTCGACGACGTCGGCGGTGATCGTGGTCATGCTGTTAACGAGTGGGAACCGCGGAAGCGATCATCGAGCGAAACAGAAACAAGCCGTCAGTCGAGCCCATGGCGGCGTCGGCGGCGCGTTCGGGATGAGGCATCATCCCCAGAACATTTCTTCCCTCGCTGAGCACGCCCGCGATGTTGCGCAGCGAGCCGTTCGGGTTGGCTGGCTCGGAAACCTCGCCTTCGGGCGTGACATAGCGGAAGGCGACACGGTCTTCACGTTCGAGCTGGTCGAGCGTAGCGTCCTCCGCGTAGTAACAGCCTTCTCCGTGCGCGATGGGAATCGCCAGGACTTGCCCTTTTTCGCAAGAATTCGTGTAGGGCGAGTTGGCCGTCTCGACGCGCAAGTGCACCGTGCGGCACACGAATCGCAAGCTGCGGTTACGGACCAGCACTCCGGGAAGAAGATGGGCCTCCACCAGCATCTGGAAGCCGTTGCAGATGCCGAACACCAGCCCGCCGCTATCGGCGAACCGCCGGACGGCCTTCATGACAGGGGAGAACCGCGCGATGGCGCCGGCGCGCAAATAGTCGCCGTAGGAGAATCCGCCCGGAAGAATGACGGCATCCGCGCCGTGCAAGTCTTCCGATTCGTGCCAGATGGGAAACGAAGGCTGCCCGAGGTTATTTTCGAGCGCGTAGAGGGCGTCGTGATCACAGTTCGAGCCGGGAAAAATGACGACGCCGAACTTCATGCGGGGAAGAGATCTTAGTTTAGCATTTCGCTTCGATTTCGAAACAAGAATCTGGGCCTGCGTGGCACAGAATGCGCCAGTTCTTGATGAGACTGCCGCCTGGGCGGTATTCCGTCTGGGTGGTATTACTGTATGGCTGCGGTCCTGCCGCCCGTAATCCCCCACCGCCATCACCCCGCTACCGCCTCATCGCCGGGCGCGAGTCACTCCGGCAGGCCCTCAACGGTTGTTGAGTCGTGGTTTCGCCCATCCAACGGACGGTCTCGGCCACTCGGGCGGTTGCCTGCGGGGGCGAGACGGGTTTCTGGTGTAATCTGGGGTCCTGGCGTACAGCTCGTGTGTCTTCATCCGCACGAATTTTTTTCTGTGGGAAATGAACCTGGCATGACAGGCAACGAATTGCCGGCTTTGAGCGCTTTGAGCGACGGCATCGCGCGGCGTCAAATCTCACCGCGGGACGTCGTGGGGAACTGCCTGGCTCGCGTGTCCGGGAACGACGCAGCCGTTGAGGCGTGGGCGTTTGTGGCGGCGGATAGCAGCCGCCGGGAGGCCCAGGCGCTTGCGGATGAGCTGGCTGGCGGCGGCCCGCGCAGCCCATTACACGGTATCCCCTTTGGCGTGAAAGACATCTTCGACACTGCCGGGATGCCGACCGGCTGGGGCTCGCCTCTCTACGCGGAGCGTGTTCCGGACCAGGACGCGGAACTGGTGGCGCGGTTGAAGCAGGCTGGCGCGATCGTTCTGGGCAAGACCCACACTACGGGGTTTGCCTATTTCGATCCGTCCCCGACACGCAATCCCCACAACGTGGAGCACACGCCCGGTGGTTCTTCGAGCGGCTCGGCGGTTGCGGTGGCCGAAGGCATGGTTCCGTTCGCGCTGGGCAGCCAAACGCTCGGATCGGTACTGCGCCCCGCCAGCTATTGCGGAGTCGTGGGGTTGAAGCCGACTTTTGGCGCGCTCCCCTCGGGGGGCATGCTTGCCTTTGCGCCCACTCTCGACCACGCAGGCCTGTTTACGCGCACGGCCGAGGAGATGGCTTGGCTGTGGCCCGCTATGACGGGCTCAAAGAATGAGTCCGCGGCCGTCTGCCGGCATCTGGCGAGGCCCCGGTGGCCGATCCTGGGCTCTCTGGAAGATGACATGGCTGAGGGATTCGAGGGTGCGCTTGCAACGCTGACCTCGGCCGGCTTCGAAATTCACGACATCGACCTGCCGCGGAGCTTTTTGCAGCTTCCCGAAGCGACGATGACGATCTTTCGGTACGAGGGGGCCCAAACCCACAAGGACCGCTTTCAGGAGTACGGGTCGCGGATCGGCGTGAAACTCGCCGCGCTGGTCGACGAAGGTCTGCGCATCGAGCGCGGCGTCTACGAGCAGGCGTTGGCGGTGCTCGCGGCTGTGCGCGCTGAGTTTGCGGCGTTAGCCGAAAAACACCCGCTGTGGATCACACCGTCCGCCCTCGGGCCGGCCCCCAAGGGCCTTGCTTCGACCGGGGATCCGCGGGCCAATGCGCCTTTCACGGCGCTGGGCGTTCCGGCTATCTCGCTGCCCTTTGGCTACGCGCATTCCAAGCTGCCGTTGGGCCTGCAACTCGCCGCCGCCCAGGGCCAAGAAGGCGACCTGCTCAAAACCGCGCTCGAATGCGAAAAGGTCCTTTCTCAAAACAAACAACCGAACCGGTGAGGGCATCGTGGCGACGCCGGCGCTGTGTAGGGACGGGTGTCTCGGCCCTGTGGCTAAGGGGCTAAGGGCGTCGCCAAGGGGCGGTATCCAAGGGCGGTCCGAGGCCGTGTGCTAGGCTAGGCGAACGTCCGAAACGAGTGTCTGATCCATGCGGATTTTGATTGCCGGCGGTGGCCAAGTAGCGGCCCTCATTGCGAGGCGCCTCATCCGGGAGGGGAACGAGGTGACCCTCGTCGAGCAAGACGAGCGGCGCAGCGCCCAGCTCGAAGAGACGATGGACGCGAAAGTGGTTCGCGGTAGCGCCGTCAGCGTCCGGACCATGCGCAACGCGGGTCTGCAAGACGCCGAGATGCTGATCGCGGTCACCAACTCCGACGAAAGTAACATCCTGGCCTGCCTGATCGCGCAAGTCGAATCCAACGTCAAGTTCAAGGTGGCGCGCGTTCGCAGCCACGAAGTGGACCATTGGCGGCGGATGACTCGCGAGGCCGGGCTGCACATCGATCTGATCATCCACCCGGAAACCGACATCATGGACCGCATCATGCGCGTGGTCCACCTGCCCGGCGTCTCGGACATTCTGGACTTCGCCGACGGCGAGGTGCGGCTGTTCGGCATGAACGTGGAGATCGATTCCTGGTTCGCCGGCAAGACGCTGGAGGAACTGGATGCCTCCAGCCCGCCCGAGAATTCGCTGATCGCGATGATTTTTCGGGGCCAGCAGGTGATCATTCCTCACGGCGACGAGCGGCTGCGGCCCGGGGATCACATCTATGTGATGGCCACGCGGCGAAACCTCGACGACGTGGTCCAGTTCATGGGCCTGGCGAAGCAAAAAAAGCTGCAGCGAATCTTGATCGTCGGCGGCAAGCAGATCGGCATCTCGGTGGCGGAGGCCCTGGAAGCGCAAGGCGTCAGCGTCAAGCTGATCGAGCGCGATGTGGCCCGTTGCGAGAAGATCTCATCCATCCTCAACCGCACGATCGTGGTGCACGGCGACGGCACCGATCAGGCCACCTTGGAAGGGGCGAACATTGAGGGCGTGGACGCATTCTTGGCCCTGACCAACGACGACGAGGACAATATCATCGCTTCACTGCTCGCTCGCCGGTTGGGCGCGCGCAAGGTCGTGGCTCTGATCAACCGCCTCAACTACCTGCCGATGGTCCAACGGCTTGGCATCAACACGACGGTCAGCCCGCGGCTGGTGGCGGTCGACCGGATTCTGCAGTTTGTCCGCAAGGGGCGCGTGTTGTCGGTCACGACGTTCCGGGAGGAGGAAGCGGAAGCGATCGAGCTGCTCGCCGCGGCCGGGTCGAAGTTCGTGGGCAAGAAGCTTCGCGAGCTGCGCTTTCCGCGCGGCGCCATCGTCGGCGCCATCGTCAAACCCAGTGGCGATGTAATCGTGCCGCGCGGCGACAAAAGCATCGAGCCCAACGATCGGGTTATTTTCTTCACGCTCGAAAGCATCGTGCCGCAACTGGAGTCGGCCTTCCTGGTTGAGTCCAAAAAGGGAGTCTGAGTGATCGACCCGCGCACGATCGCCTACGTGCTGGGCCAGTTTCTGCTGGCGCTTGCCGGCACGATGCTCATCCCCCTGCTATACGGCGCCCTCACCGACGGCCGCGACCTGGACGCGATGGCGGGCGGCGCGCTGGTGACTGGCGTCGTCGGCGGGCTGCTGTATTGGCTAATACCCCGCCCGACGCGCGAGCTCAGCCAGCGCGAAGGGCTGCTGATGGTCGTTGCGTTGTGGAGCGCCGTCGGCGTTTTCGGGTGCCTGCCGTTCTACTTCTCGCCCTACTTTCCGAGCTTCACTGACGCGGTGTTTGAGTCCGTCTCCGGCTTTACGACGACGGGCGCCACGGTGCTTTCGGATGTCGAAGTACTCTCGCGCACCCTGCAGTTTTGGCGGTGCTTCTCGCATTGGCTGGGCGGCATGGGCGTCGTTCTGCTGGTGGTAGCCATTCTGCCCCTGGTCGGTCATGGCGGCATGCATCTTTACCGGGCCGAGTTTTCGGGCGCTAAGTCGGAACGCTTGCGGCCGCGCATCGCCGAGACCGCGATTTCGCTTTGGAAGATCTACTTCGCTCTATCGTTCGCGGAATTCGTCGCGTTGCGGCTGGCTGGCATGGACGGCTTTGAGGCCATCTGCCACACGTTTTCGACTTTGGGAACCGGAGGGTTCTCGACCCGCACGGCGAGCGTCGCCGGCTTTCAGAGCCCGCTCATCGAGTACATCATCATCGTCTTCATGGCGCTGGCGGGCATCAGCTTCATCCAGCACTACATTTTCTGGATCCAAGGCCGCTTCAGCGTGCTGCTTTCCGATGTGGAAGTTCGCGCTTACATCGCGATGATGGCGCTGGCGACCTTGGTCATCGGTGGATTCGAACTCTGGCGGAGTGGAGGTT
>JBBDWJ010000258.1:6274-16277 GCA_040902925.1 Bryobacterales bacterium
GTGGAGGTTCCGTAGAGCTCATTTTCCGCGAAGCTCTGTTTCAGGTCGTCTCGATTACGACCACCACGGGTTTCGTAACCGCCGATTTTGAAGTCTGGCACTCCTTCTCGCAACTCCTGTTGCTCGCTCTGATGTTCGTGGGCGGCTGCACCGGTTCGACGGCGGGCGGGATGAAAGTCTCGCGAATCGTTTTGCTGGCTCGCGTGGTGGACCGCGAATTCCGGCGCATGGTCGAACGCCATGGCGTTTTCGCCGTACGCCTCGGCGGCACTGTGATTCCCGAGTCGACCATCCAGAGCCTGCTGAATCTGGTTTACCTCTCGTTCCTCGTGAATTTTGTTTCCTGCCTGCTGCTAGCGGCGATGGGGATCGATGTGCTGAGCGCGATTGCCGCCGTGGCCGCTTCGATGTTCAACGTCGGCCCGGGCCTGGGAACCGTCGGACCGCTGGACAATTTCGGACACCTGCCCGCCCTGGCGAAATGGGTGCTCGCTGGGGACATGATCGCGGGACGCCTGGAGTTCTTCACCGTGCTGGTGATTCTGACGCCGGCGTTCTGGCGCAAGTAGCCCAGGCAATCCTGTCACTTGTGGCCCGGTCTTGCCGTCCCACCACTGCCGCGGCTTCCACAGGCGGCGTTGGCGGCCGGCATCCGCAGGAAGCCCGTGGCCGCCGGGCCCGGGCCGCGATCAGTTCTTCTTTACGAGCGCGACCCAATCTTTGCGCGGCTCCGATGGCGGATTCCCCAGCGGCTTGACGCCCGGCCCTTGCACGCTGGACACATTGCCTTCCTGCAAGTCGCCTCCAGCGCGCGGATCGTACCAGCGCACGCTGTATTCTCCTTCCGCGAGATCCAGGCGAGCAGCCCCGCCCGTCGGGAGCTGCACCGCATAAACCTCACCTGGCTTCGCGAGCACTCTGGCGTCTTTGACGCCCGAGGCCAGGCTGTTGTCGGGCGACATTTCCCAGAACGGCAGGTGCGCCTGGAAAAACTCCAACCCGTGGCGCGTCTGGTCCCACATGATGTCGCGGGAGCGCCAGTCCTCGCAGTTAAGATCCATGTGCGCGTAGTTGTAGCCGAAATACCACTCGACGCCCGAGCCGCCTCCGATCAGATTGCCCCACAACGCCTGTATCCGCGGAATGTCGTGGCCAGGGTCGTCGGCATCAGGCATCACGCCGACCTGGGCTGACGATTGCTCGTCGCCGAAGATAGCCCACTTTCGCCCCGCATCGGCGGTGCGCTGGCGCATCACGATCGCGTCGTTGTTGTAGTTTTCCATCCTTCCCTGAATGGAACTGGCTTCGAAATTGGCGTCGCCCAGCAGGCCGTCGTAGAACTCGGGACTGCGGTTGTTATGGGTATGAACCGTAATCGGATGATCGTAGGGGTCGAGCTCGCGGATGTAGCGGGCGATTTCTTTACGGTCGGCGTCGCCGGTGTTGTTTTCCTCGCCCTGGTTCCAAACGATGGCCAAGTGATGGCCAAAGCGCGCCACAAGCTCGCGGTAATAGAGCCTGCGCTCTGGATTAAGGCCGGCGCTGCCGCCGAGCTTCGAGTCGTTTTCAGTTTCCTGCGTGATCACGTGCAGCATGAGGCCCAGCCGGTCCATGTGCGAAAACACGATTTCCCACTGCTCGAGCTTGCTGCAATCAAAACGGTCGCGCACGTCGGGCGTGGTCCACATCCAGGTGTCTTTGCCGTCGCCGCCGTCGATGTTGTAGGTGAGGAAGTAGACGCTGTTCATGCCCTTGCCGGCCAGATAATTCAGCGCGCCGATGATGCCTTTGCCTTTGGTTTGCTGCCAGACCGGGTCGCCGGCCTGCCAGTCCTGCTCGTGCGGCGCGTAGTGGTGGACGAACTCCCCTTCTTTGTTCTCGCCCTCGTTGAACCGCGCGCCGGTGTCGGCGGTGTTGTCGAACTCAAAGTAGGCCAGGAAGTTTTCCGGGCTGTCGGCGCCGCCCTTGAGGAAGTACTCGTTGTTGCCGGCATGGCGCAGATAGTGCTCGCCGGCATAGCGCAGCATTCCCTTGCCGCGAAAATCGCGTCCCTGCTTGTCGCTCGGGCCAACTTGAAACGATCCCTCCGCGCCGTCGAACTCGGTGGATTCGCCCGCTTGAGCGTCGGCACTCAGCGCTACGTCGGCGCCGCTACGAAACGATGTCGTGATGTTCCATTGGCCTTCGCGATCCGGGGCGAAATGCGCGCGCCACTTGTTACCTTGGTTCGTCGAGGTCTCCGCGGCGTTGCCGTCAGCGGCGAAATATCCCGGCACGGTATAAGCCGTGCCGCTCTCGGCGTGCGTAAAAGTCACGTTCAAGCGGTAGTCGCGAAACGGGTTGGGCGTCGCGTCTTCACTGGTCTCGGGTCCCTCGAAGGTCACGGTCACTTTATGCCAGACCTGCAGATCCCCCGAAACGGTTGGCGGGGATTGGCAGCCGGCGAGCGCCAGCAGCAACGCAGCCACGCCGAAGCCTGCATTCAATCTTGCATCGCACATTGTTCCCAAGAGTTTTGCCCGCATGTTCTCCTCCGGCCCGCCTATGGTATACGACTTGACGGCTCGATTGCTGGCCTACGTTTTGGGCGGGGAGCAGGCGGTGGCGGCCCTGGTGGAAGGTTCTGCCGCCAAGCTCTCTCAAAACGAACTGGACCGCATTTCGCGGCTGATCGAAGAGGCGAAAAGAAAAGGAGCCTGAGATGGATTCCCTATGCGAAGGTTTTGTTCCGGCGCTATTGTTGCCGGCTGAGTTCGACCCCGTGTCTTTCTTCTCACGGGTATCGTCTGGAAGTTGACGTTCATTCTGCTGGCCGCGTTCGGTGCGGCGTTCCTGCTGCGGCGCGCCTCGGCGTCATTTCGTCACCTGGCGTGGTCAGCCGCCGTGATAGGCCTCGTGCTGCTGCCCTTGGCTTCGCTGGTTCTGGCTTCCTCGGGCAAGGTCATTGCCAACGGTTTTGAACCGTACCGCCAGCGCGTCGCTTTCACGCACACGGTGGGAGTCTATTGGTTCCGCATCAAACACGCAACGCAGCGAGACAACGCCCGCTCAAGTTCAACGCACCAGAACCTTCGCCGTGGCCATGTTGTCGTGGCTGTCGTAAACGCGCACCGCGATTGAGTGTTCGCCCGCCCCGTCTGCCTCCAACTCGAAATCGAACGACAGATCTTGCGAGTCGAATAGCCTCGAGGTCGGCAAGACCGGTTTCCAGTCGCCACCGTCGAGGGAACACTCGGCCGCCTTGATGGTGGTGGCCGTATCAGCGGCGGCGAACTGTACGCGGAGCTTGCCGCTCGTCAGGTTTGCGGTGAAATTGTTGATTCGCGGGGCGCTGTTGTCGATGCGAAACGGCTCGCTGATCCGCGAATGCGTCATCGCGGTGGCCAACGGATTTGACGACGCGTCCGAAGCGGTGATGCGCACGCGGTAGAGCCCGTCGGGGAACGCCGTCGAGTCCCAGCTCAGGTGAGAATCCTCGGTCTTTTCCTCCAGCGCCTTCCAATTCGACTCGTCTTCGGCGCGAATCTCGACCTTAAATGTCAACCGGTCGTCGTTGGCGTCGGAAGCGTCCCAGCGGACTCCCAGGTAGCCTTGCTCGGGCAATAGAGTGTGACCCTGCTTCGCGGCCAACGTTATAGCGCGGCGTTGCGAGGAGCCCAGAGGAGGCAAAGTCAGATTTCTTGCCGGAGGATTCTGCGGCTTGTCGGCGAAGCGGTAATTGGCCGGCGTAGCCTCGATTTCCGCGACTACTGGGGCAACGTTTTTGGGCCGGTAATAAAGCATCACCGAATCCAGCAGCGGCGAATCATCACCGGCGGCGCTCGTCAGCACGGCACGCCATTGCACGAAGCACGCTGCTGGCGAAGCGGCATCGCCTCCCTCGGGCGATGTCACCGGAGACGACCAGGCGCTCCAGTTCCGCGACGGGCTGTCGAGATTACCCGAACGGGTCGAGACCGCGATCTTCGCCTGCCCTGATGCCGTCCCCTTCCACTCCAGCCGTCCCCATTGCGAAAAACTCCCGGCGTCGAGCGGCTCGGACTCGAAGCTGCCTTCCGGCTCGAGTGCGGGCCCGAGCTCGAAAACTTTCCCGATGTTGCTCGTCGCCGTGTAGACCTGCTTGTTAGGGCCTGCGGCGAGAGCCGTTATCTGGCGTGACGGCGTCGTCAACACAACCGAGTGCAGGTGCTCGGAGTCCAAGCGGATCAGCCGGCCTTCGTTACCGGTCCCGGCCAGTACGCGGCCCTGGCCGTCAAAACCGAGCGTATAAACGATGTCGGAGCGGGAGCTCCAGACGACCGCGGGCTCGCCGTCGGGCGCGATGCGGTAGATCTCGCTGCCACCCGCGACGCGCGTCGCCAGCCCCGACTGCTGCGGCGGCTGCAATTGCCCCTGAGCGTCCTGAGGTGAGCCGGATACAGGGCCAGCGCTCGGCGCGGGAATTGGGTCGCCGGCCGGCGGGCTGCTGATCTGGGGCGGCCCGCTCGCCGCCCTCGTACCTACGCCAGCCGCATAAATGGTCCCGTCGGCGGCGAGAATCACTGACGTGACTTCCTTTTTCGAAGTCTGGTACAACACGAATCCGGCCGGCTCAGCGCCTTGTTTCGCGGAGACGCGGATGATCAAGCCGCCGGGGTCGGTTCCCACGATCAGATTGCCCGCGGCGTCGATTTCGATCGAGCGGACGTGTGTTTCGCCCGTGTCGAAGTAGACTTCGCCCTTGCCGTCCGGCGTGACGCGATAGATCCTGCCGCTATCTCCCGTCGCCACGAACAGGTTGCCCTTCGAGTCGAACGCCATGTCCCAGACGTAGTCCAGGCCCGGGTCGAAAAATACGCTCTGCCCACCGGATGGCTCGATTTTGTAGATCTTCGCTTCGGGGGAAGTCGCCGCGTACACATTGTCGTGCGCGTCGACGGCTAGTGCGTGGATTTCCACGGCCGCGGTTTCGAAAATAGTGGCGGCGGCTCCATCGGAGCCGATCCGGAAGACTTTGGCATCAGGGCCGCCGGCGGCGTAGAGGTTTCCCTTGCTATCGGTCGCCAGCGCCCACAAGTATGAGCTCGGCGCGTCGTAGATCTCGCGAAATCGCGGCGCCAGCACCAGTGTGCCGTCACTGCGCAGCGAGATTTTCTCCGCCGTCCCGGCTTCGAAATCTTCGAGCAGACTCTGTGTCCATTGTTTGGTCTCGGAGGCGTGCGCGAATGAGCCGCCGCTGAGCAGCACGGCGCTCACGGCAACCATTGGTACCCGCAACCGCCTCACCAACCGCACAAAACCCTCGCAAGAATTTCTCACAACCAGGGCCCTCGAACGCATGAAATCCCCTTCGCTGGCATGATCTTTTACACAACTTCCGGCAGCCCGGGAGCGAGCAAGCGCCTATTCCAGAGCGTCGACCAAAACTTATTATTGCCTAGGAAGCGCCGCGGGCGGCGATGAGCAACGGTCGCGCGCCGGATCGATGCCTATTGAACGTAAACCGTGATCGCGTGACTGCCGCTGACAATCGAATCAAACGGAATCGAGATCTGTTCGAGGGGCGATTGCGGCTCCAGCACCATGCGGCGGTTCGACGACGGCTTCATCACATTCAGCACCGATAGCGGGACGTTCGGCAGGGTCTTGTCTTCAAAATGCGCGGTCACCGTCGGTTGCATCAGCGAGATGTAGAGCTGGTTGTTGCTGAGTTCCTTGTTGAGCAGCGTGACGGTTTCAGAAAGGCTCATCATGCGGTTGCGCGCCGACGCCATGCGCTGGCTTTGGTTCAACGTGTTGGCGTCGCTGACGATCAGGCTTAAGGCTCCCGGGGACGCGCCCTCGGGAATCTTCATCCGAAAGCTCTTCTCGATCTTCTCGCCGCGGTAGGGCCGCAGGAACACCTTGCCCCTGATCTCCTCACCAGGCCGCACGTCGGTCTTTTCAAGCCAGGCATGCTCGACGACCGCCAGACGGCGCTGCGGCAGCAGGTCGATCGTCACGTCCATCTGCTTGAAGCGCGGCAGCTCGGCGACGTTGCTGAACACCCGCTGCACCTTGTCGCCGACGCGGCCGGCCAGCAGCAGCGGCGCGGGAATAGGCGCTTCGGTGGTGGTCTGCATCGTGTCGAGTGCGATTTGTTTTTCGCCGTCGAGATCGATCGTGCCGCTCAGCCGGAAGGTGGTCTCCTCCGCGAAATCGTTCAACCCGAACATGGAGTTGAACAGGGTGATGACCATCAGCGGCGGCGTCCATTTCTGGTTTTGGAAAATGTTGTAGTTGAAATCCTTCTCGCTGATGACTTCGTTGCTATCGCCAAAGGTGCGCACTTTGACGTGCATCGGGATCATTTCGGCCGGCTCGCCCAGCACGCCCATGATGCCCGAGTGGCGGTCCTGACGAAGCGCGCCGACGATCGACGCCGAATTGGCGACCTTGACCGGCGCGAACTGCGAGGCCAGCACGGTGACGACTTCCGCCTGCGCCATCGGAATCTCGACCGGCCCCAGATTGAACATCGAATGGCCGAACGCCAGCACGCGCTGGCCGTCGTTGTATGTGACGGTGCCGACGCCGCTCGCCGACATGTCGCCCGAAATCAGCACGGCGGCAATCGCATCGCCGGGATTGAGCGCCCCGGTTTTGTTGGTGCGCGCCGTCGAGCCGCCAGCGCCCGCGCTGACCGCTCCGCCGTGCGCGGCAACGATGCCCGCTTTTCGAAAATAGCCCTCAAAGGTTTTGAGCGCTTCGTTGCTGACGCCCGCAAACGTCAGCGGCGTCTCGATCGGAGTGATGTACGAATCCGAAGGCAACTCGGCGTTGACGCTGTTCCAGATTTCCGCCGCCAGACCCGTTTCTTCGCCATGGCGCGCCGCTTGATTCAGCGCGACCGTTTTTGGGGAAGAATCGGCCCCGCGATCGGCGTCGGGGCGCGGCAGCTTCGCCTGCAGCGGCCGCCCACGGTCGAATTCGTTGATCTCGAGCATCAACCCGATCGGCGTAATACCGGCCATCGCGTCCGGAGAGAATATGCTGAAGCGCAGCGAAATAGCCCCCATCAGCTTGCCTTCGTAGTACACCGGGCTGCCGCTCATACCACCGGCGACGTTGGTGCGCTGGGCCTTGCCGCCCAGCTTGGCCATGATGATGTCCTGGCCAGGGCCCCAGACATTTTTCATGACGCCGACGATTTCTACGGGGATGGGTTCGGGACGGCTGCCGGAAAATACAGTCCACGCGGTGGCCTGCATTCCGGGGCGAACTTCTTCGAGGGGAAGGATTTCGACAGGGCCGGCGACCGGCGGCGAGGCTTCCTCCAACGTCTGCGCACTCAAACAGATAGCGCCGAGAAAGAAGAATACAACTACGGCCAGCGATAGCCTCATTACACCGCTCACATACTAGTTAAAGATTGAATCGGCCTAGGAAAAGTTCCAGGTCCGACGACCCTTGGCCATAGAGTATAGCAGTCTAAGTCACACAGTCCCTACACGGTTCGCCCTAATACCGGTGCGAGCCGTCGCATATCGCACAACTCGTAACTCTGGCGGATCATCACCGCGCCTTCCCCCGCTAGATCTTGTCGCGGAGGGGCGCGGAGATCCGCTCGCGCCCTTGGCGCGGGCGCCGGCCTTAGCGCGCGCTTTGCGCCATGCTGGGCTGTTCGACCACTCCCATGGCCTTCAAAAAGGCCCGGCAGAACGCCGGCAGGTCATCGGGCGTCCGCGACGTGATCAGGTTTCCGTCGACTGCCGCTTCCTCGTCGACGTAGTTCGCGCCGGCGTTGACCATGTCGTCGCGAATCGAGAAGAACGACGTGACGCGGCGGCCTTTGACGATGCCGGCCGAGCACAACAGCCAGCCGCCGTGGCAAATCGCGCCGATCGGCTTTTTGGCGGCGTTCATGTCGCGCACCAGTTGAACGAATTTCGGGTCGCGCCGCATGTAATCCGGCGCCCAGCCCCCGGGAATCACCAGCGCATCGTAATCGCCCGCGGATACTTCGGCGATGGCGCGGTCGGCTTTCACCGGATAGCCCAGCTTGCTCTTGTAGGTAGCGCCGCTTTCGGGTCCGACCGTCTCCACCTCGGCGCCGGCTTCGCGAAGCCGCAGCAGCGGATACCAGACCTCCAGCTCCTGATAGTAGTTTTCGACGAGCAGGGCGACTTTCTTGCCATTCCCATTCATGAGATTTCTCCTACCGGATAGAGCGACTCGCGGTGCGATCTGTTAGCAGGCCAGCCACTGAAGTATAGCCGTGGGGGCGGTTGCCGTGTTTCGCTGCACATGCGCCAGTTACGGAATCGCTTGGGCGCGAAACACGGCCAAGCCGCGCCTAGCTCGCCGAGCGCCGCGGCTTAGGCGACGGGCAGCTCTTTCCACTTGCGGCCTTGAGAGTCCGCCACGGCGTGGTGGGTAATCTCGCCGTCGTGCGTGTTGACGCCGCGGCGCAAGGCCGCGCTTTCGGCGATGGCGCGCTCAAACCCCCGGTTGGCGAGCCTTTCGAGGTAAGGCAAGGTCGCATTGGTCAGCGCCAGCGTCGAGGTATGCGGCACCAGCGCCGGAATGTTTGGCACGCCATAGTGGATCACCCCCTCGAGCTCGTAGACGGGGTCGGTGTGCGAAGTGACACGCGAGGTTTCCCCGCAGCCGCCCTGGTCAATGGCCACGTCGACGAAAACCGAACCCTTCTTCATGGCGGCGACGGTTTCGCGCCGCAAGAGTTTCGGCGCCGAAGCCCCCGGAATGAGCACCGCTCCGACGACCAGGTCCGAGCGGATCGCGGCTTCCGCCAGAGTCGCCTGGTTCGAGGCGAGGGTCGTGATGCGCCCCAGAAAAATGTCGTCGAGCTGGCGCAGGCGCGGCAGGCTGCGGTCGATGATCGTGACGCGCGCGCCGGTGCCGACGGCGACCTTAGCGGCATTGGTGCCGACGATACCGCCGCCGATGATCAACACCTCGGCGGGAGGCACGCCCGGCACGCCGCCGATCAGCACGCCGCGGCCATGGTTGGGCCGTTCAAGATATTGGGCGCCGACCTGCACTGACAGGCGTCCGGCAACCTCGCTCATCGGCTCGAGCAGCGGCAGCGAGTGATTATCCTCCTCGACGGTCTCGTAAGCGATCGCCGAGACTTTCGCTTTCAGCAGTTGCTCGGTCAGCTCCGGCAGCGGCGCCAGATGCAGATAGGTAAACAGCACCAGCCCGGGACGAAAATACTCGACTTCGGCCGATTGCGGCTCTTTGACCTTGATGACGATGTCGGATTGCGCCCACACGTCGCGGGCGGCGTCGAGAACGACGGCTCCGGCCTTGCGGTAGTCCTCGTCGGGGATCGAGCTGCCTTCGCCGGCTCGCGTCTCGACCAGCACCTCGTGGCCGCCCTCGCGCAGGGCAGCTACGCCGCTCGGGACGAGCCCCACGCGGGTTTCATGATCCTTGACTTCACGCGGAACTCCGATGACCATCCGACGCCTCCCGGGCGGCACACCCGCCTATATTTAAGATACGCCCTGGGCGGGGTGGGTTTCGTCGAATGTTCGCTGCTGGCGCGGTGCTGGCGGCTGGGAAAAATCCTCTATCTGCAACGATTTGCCGGTACGGATGGAACAGGCCCAGGAGTTTTTGCCTATTTGATCACTTCAAACTCGAACACCATCGCCTTGCCGCGAATCATGAAACATAGGTAGTGCTCCCAAAACTTGCGGAAGCCGCGCGAATGGTTCACCAGCCACTCGAAGCCGAGCAGCCGCCACAGCCGCAGCAGTTTCACTTCCAGGCGGCGCTCGCGCAGCCGCCGCTCGCTGTAGTAGCTGAAACCGCCGTCTTCGGTAAAGTACCGGAACGAGAAGCTGTTGAGGTGCCAGCGGTGGGTGGGGTCGCAGAACGAGCTGAAGTCGGTATAGTGCGGCGTCTCGATCACGATGATGCCGCCGCGCCGCGTTAGCCGGTGTACTTCCTCCATGGTCGCGACGACATCGGCCACATGCTCGATGACATGCACCATCCAGACGCGTTCGAACGT
>JBBDWJ010000259.1:0-16172 GCA_040902925.1 Bryobacterales bacterium
GGCGTGTTTCGAATCATTGGAGAGTCCGCCGACAGCCTTCTCGACATCAGCGGCTCGGAGAGCCGCCAGTTCGTCGAGCGTTCTGTGTTGCAGCATCTCAGTGAGAGCAGAGCCTGCGGCGATCGAAGCGGTGCAACCGCGCGTCTTGTAGCGAACTTCTGTCACACGGCCCTCCAGGCTCATCGCAAATAGCTGCAGAATGTCGCCGCAGATAGGGTTCGAAACCTCCACCATTACGGCGGGCGGATCGAGCGTTCCCACGTTCCGTGGATTCTGAAAATGGTCCAACAAGGTTTCGCTATACATGATGCTCGCCTCTCGCGGGCTAACATTCCCACACGTCACCGGCGCTGCTCGAAGAACGATTTCAAGCGCCGCAGGCACTCTTCAGGAAGCACCCCTTCAACGATCTCGATACGGTGGTTGAGCAGGTCGGAGTCGGCAATCCGAAACTTGCTGCGCACCGCGCCAAAGCGTAAATCCCGAACTCCGAACACCAGTTTGCGAATCCGGGCAGTCACCATCGCCCCGGCGCACATCGCGCATGGCTCCATGGTCACGTAGAGTGTGGCTTCCGTGAGGCGGTAATCGTCAAGCGCCTGAGCGGCTTCGCGCAAGGCAACGATCTCGGCATGCGCCGTGGGGTCGCGAGTCGAGATCGGCGTATTGTATCCACGGCCCGCGATACTGCCGCCCGCAACGACCAGCGCCCCGACGGGAACCTCGCCGCGCGCCTCGGCCTCGCCGGCCAGACGCAGGGCTTCCCTCATGAATTCCTCATCCGCAACGGAAATTGGATCAGCCATTCATAGCCCACCAAAGGTCATAGTCCGCGGAACAAACCGGAACGCACCATCGTAATCCTTGCTTCCACCTGCTGGAAACCTTTGCCGCAGGTGGACGACGCAGCAGACGTCGGTGCGTACCATCGTGAAACGAGGGGTTAGAGTCTTCGCCTTTGGCCCAAAAAGCGCGGCCGGTGCCACGGTTTCAACCACTTAGAAGCCGGCTACTGACGGCAAAGCGGCGGCCGTCTGAGCTTGAGGTTGTCGAAAAGCGGCGCGGCGGCGTCCGCGCGTCAACGCGAATTCTCGCTATACTTTGAAAGTCCACGCGAGTTCTCTGGTGTTCAAATATATCCCATTGACGTTCCGGAATCTGTTGCGCAACCGTCGGCGCACGATTCTCACGGTGCTCAGCGTGATGATTTCGCTGTTTCTGCTGAGCCTGTTGTTCACGGTGTACACGGCGTTCTACCACCGCGAGCGGCCGCCGGAGCAGGCGCGCCGTCTGATCACGCGGCACAAGGTCTCTCTGACGCACGTGATACCTGAATACTACGGCAGCCGGATCGAAGCCATCAGCGGCGTCGAAGGAGTGATGGTCCAGAACTGGTTCGGCGGCATCTACATCGACGACCGGCCCGAGCACATGTTCGCGCGCTTCGCGGTCGAGGCCGACAAGCTCTTCGACATTTACACCGAATGGACCATTCCGCCCGAGCAGCTCGAAGCGTTTCTCCGGGACCGGCAGGGCGTCGCCGTCGGCAAGTCGATCGCGAGCCAGAACAACTTGACGCTCGGGCAGCGCATCACCATCAAAGGCGATATCTATCCGGTCGATTTGGAGTTGACCGTGCGCGCCATTTTTGAGGGCCGCGATGACACCGTGACGTTCTTCCACCGCAAGTATCTGGAAGAAGGCCTCCCGGAGGGCTACAAGGGCAACGTCGGCATCTTCGTCATCCAGGCCGCCACTACCGACGACGTGCCGCGCATCGCCCGCGAGGTGGACGAAATGTTCCGGAACGCGCCGCAGCCGACGAAAACCGAAAGCGCCGCGGCGTTTGAGCTTGCCTTCGTGAATCAGCTCGGCAATATCAAGCTGTTTTTGCTTAGCATCGCCGGCGCCGTGGTGTTTACGATTCTGCTGGTTTCCGGCAATACGGTGGCGATGTCAGTGCGCGAGCGTATCCGCGAGATCGGCGTGCTCAAGACGCTGGGGTTCACCTCGTCCGTGGTGCTTTCGATGATCATCGTCGAGGCGATCGCGATGGCGCTGCTGGGCGGCGTTTTAGGCGTGGCCTTGTGCTTCGCGGTGACGCAAGCGATGCGCAACGTCATGGTCAGTTTCTTTTCCGGGTTCGTCATGCCGTTGTGGGGCGTCCCGCTGTGCCTGGCAGCGGCTGCCCTCATCGGCTTGCTGAGTTCGGTCATTCCTGCCACGATCGCCTCGCGGACGCAGATCACCGAGGCGCTGCGGCATACCGGGTAGCACCCGCGCGGCCGCAGGCAAGACTTTCATCCAACGGAACGCCATGGCAGCGATACCGCTCTTCTACAATCTCCGCAACCTGAAGGTGCGGAAAACGACGACCATCATGACGGCGCTCGGCATCGCGCTGACCGTCGCCGTGCTGTTGGGCATCTGGGCGTTGGTGCAAGGTCTGCAGTCGTCGTTGGCTGTTACCGGCGACCCGCTGCACCTGCTCGTGATGCGGCAAGGCTCGACGTCGGAACTGGTCAGCATCGTCACCGATGAAAAATTTCAAGCGCTGCGGCGGTTGGAAGGTATTGCACGGCTCGATGGCGAGCCCATGGTGTCCAATGAAGTCGTCACGGTGGTTACGCTGCCGCTGCGCGGCGACCCGACGCAGGAAGGCAACATCAACTTGCGCGGGCTCGCGCCAATGGGCATCAAGATGCGCGACGTCCGGATTGCGGAGGGCCGCTGGTTCGAGGAAGGCAAGCGTGAGATCGTGGTCGGGCGGGGCTTGCACGCCATTCGGGCAGGCACCGAAATCGGCGACAAGATCGAGTTCGGACGCGGCGCATGGGAAGTAGTCGGCATCTTCGACGCCGGCAAGTCCGCGTTCAACAGCGAGGTGTGGGCTCCCGGAGCGCTGGCCACATCGGACCTCGGCCGCGGCGCCACGCGCAGCTCGGTGCTGGTAAAAGCCGAGGACGCCGTCGCCGCGCAGGCGCTGCTCAACCGCGTCTCCGACGATCAGCGGCTGATGCTCGAGGCAAAATCCGAACGCGCCTACTACGAAGCGCAGATGACGTCGGCGATGCCGGTCTGGACACTCGGTATCTTCGTATCGGCGATCATGGCCATCGGTAGTTGTTTCGCCGCCATGAACACGATGTACACCGCGGTCGCGCGGCGCAATCGCGAAATCGGCGTGCTGCAGATGCTGGGCTTTTCGCGCTGGAGCATTCTGGTCTCCTTCGTCTTCGAATCCCTGTTGCTGTCGTTGCTCGGGGGGATCATCGGTTGTTTGCTGGTGTTGCCGCTCAACGGCGTCGATACGCGCATGGGCAATTTCGTCACTTTTAGCGAGACGACCTTTCAGTTTGAGGTCGGGCTGAAGACGATGGCGATCGGCATCGCTTTCGCCGCGTTCCTGGGCGTGGTGGGGGGAGTGCTGCCGGCGCGGATGGCGTCCCGCAAAGACATCCTCTCGTCTCTGCGGGATCTCTAACCGGCAGCGTCTGCGAGGCGCCACGAAGCCGGGAAATAGCGGCTCATTTTTGTTGGCTGTAGCAATTCGACTTACGGCCGGCGAATGACGCAACTCTTCTTCGCACCGCGGTCCGATTCGCGAAGGCCTCACGGAATAGTTTGTAACTTTGAAAACTGCGATGGCGGAATCAAAGCACGAAATCGACGAAAAACTGGCGGGCTTGCGGCTGGAGCGCGGCGATCGCGAGCGCTCGGAGTCCCCTCGCTGGGCGAAATGGTGGATCTTCACCGGTATCGCTATCTTCCTATTGCTGGCGGTCTGGCGGATCGGCTTTGGAGAAGGCTCTGCCGTGGAAGTGGAAACCGTCCGCGTCACCGCCCAAACCGCTGGAGACGCCGGCGACTCGGTTGTGCTCGAAGCAGCCGGATATGTCGTGCCGCATCACAAGATCGAGGTCGCGTCGAAGGTCGTCGGTAAGGTCGCCTGGATCGGCGTCGAAAAGGGCGATCCGGTCAAACTGGGCCAGGTGGTGGTGCGGCTCGAAAACGACGAGTACGTCGCGCAAGTGCATCAGGAAGAAGGCAACCTCGCTTCGCTGAAAGCGCGCCTACGGGAGTTCGAGAACGGCTCGCGGCCTGAGGAGATCGCGCTGGCCAACGCCAACCTCGACGAGGCCAAGGCCAACCTCAGCAACGCGAAAACCAACCTCGACCGGGCGCGGCAGCTCGCGGGCGAGGGCGTGTTTTCGAAACAGGAACTGGACGATGCTCAAGCGCGCTACGACGCCCAAGCGGCGCGTGTGGAGTCGCTCGACCGGGCATTTGAGCTGATGCGCATCGGGCCGCGCGTGGAACAGATCGACGCGCTCAAGGGTCAGGTCAAAGAAGCGGAAGGGCGGCTGGCGCTAGCGCGCACGCGGCTCGATGGCGCGGAGATCCGCGCTCCCGTCACCGGCACGATCCTCGAGCGTAACGTGGAAATTGGCGAGTTTGTCACAACCAGTTTCGTCGGCGAGCGCGGCGCCAAGGGTTACGTGGTGTCGCTGGCCGATCTCAGCGATTTGCAGGTCGAGCTCGACATCAGCCAAAACGATTTCGCCCGGCTGCGCCCCGAACAGCGCGGCGTCGTCTGGACCGACGCGTTCCCCGATCGCAAATACGAAGGCCGTATCTTCGAGATTTCTCCGGAAGCCGACCGCCAGAAAGCGACCGTGCAGGTCAAGGTGCAAGTTCTCAAGCCGGATGAATATTTGCGGCCCGAGATGAACGCCAACGTTGCATTCGTGGCCGAGCCGAAGACTGCGGAGTCCGGCGAGCCGGCGAGAGCGGCGATCACCATACCGTCCTCGGCATTGCGCGACGGCAACACCGTTTTTGTATTGCTCGACGATCGCGCCATGAAGCGCAGCGTAAAAGTGCGGCAGTCCGGCCCCCGCGGCGTCGAGATCAGCGAGGGCCTGATCGGCGGTGAAGAGTTGATTCTGTCGCCGCCGCCCGAACTGGAAGATGGGGACAAAGTGAGGCTGAAGACGTCATGAGTGCGGAAATCGCCATTGAGCTCCAGAACGTTCGCAAGGAGTACGGGCGCGATGGCCTTGGAGTCATCGCTCTCGCCGACGTCTCGTTGCAGATCCCCAAGGGAGAGTTTTTTTGCCTGATGGGCCCTTCGGGCTCGGGGAAATCGACTTTGCTGCACCTGGTCGCGTGCATCGACCGGCCCTCGAAGGGCACGGTGCGTGTATTTGGCAAGGACCTCTCGGCGCTCAACGACAAGGAAAAGGCGCGCTGGCGGAGTGAAAACGTCGGCTACGTCTTTCAAACATTCAACCTGATCCCGGTGCTCACCGCCCTCGAGAACGTCGAGCTTCCGCTGCTGCTGACCAACCTGACCAAGCAGAAGCGCCGCGAGCAAGCCCGCAAGGCGCTCAGCATCGTCAGCCTGGAGGATCGCCTCGATCACTACCCGCGCCAGCTTTCCGGTGGACAAGAGCAGCGCGTGGCGATCGCCCGCGCGATCGTGACCGACCCCGAGATCATCCTGGCCGACGAACCGACCGGCGACCTCGACGCCGTTTCCGCCAAAGACGTGCTGAACATCTTGACCGCGCTGAACAAGACGTATCAAAAAACGATCGTCATGGTGACGCACGATCCGCACGCCGCGCAATACGCGCACATCAGCCGCTATCTGGAGAAGGGCGACCTGCTGCCGGCGGGAGAAGGGCCGCAGTAGTTCCCGGCGTAGGCTAATCGGCGAGGCCGATCCGAACCCCGCAAGGTTGGGGTCCGCCCGAACTCCCATAAATCCCTCGATCGAAACACGGCAAGTTGTGTGACCCCATGCTTGCGCATGGGGCTCGGATCGCCTACGGCGATTCCCGCCGACAAAGCGAACCGCAATTTGACGCACTGCTCCGTTCTGATATCCTGGCATCGCAGTCAACCGTTCGGACCGGCCAAGGCTCCTCCTGCATGCTCATTCTCGACACCCACGCGCACATCTATTCGCCGGACGAAAAACGCTATCCGCCGATCGACAAACCGTTGCGGCCGCCAGGCGGCAAGGGCTCGCTCGAGGAACTGCGCGACGAAAGCCGCGCCAACAATGTGGCGGCTGCCTGCATCATTCAAACCAGCAGCTTCTATCGTTTCGACAATCGCTACATCTGCGATAGCGCCAAGGCCGCGCCTGATTGGACAGCGGGCGTCTGCACGCTCGATCCCGACGATCCGCACAGCCCCGGCCTGCTGCAGCAGTATGTTCGCGACTACGGCATCCGCGGCATGCGCAGCATCGCGGCGCGCAGCGGCCGCTTCGACGACGCGGGCGTACGCGCCCTATGGAAAACCGCTCTGGATGAAGGGATCGTCATCAACGCCCTAAGCGGCCTCGCCACCGCCGGCCAGGTCGATCAACTCGTTGGCGAGTTCCCCGCCCTGCCGGTCGTACTCGATCACTGTTTGAATCCCGAGGCCGGTCCCGATCTCGATGCAACCGTCGAGCAGGTGCTGAGGATGTCGCGGCGGCCGAACCTGCATGCCAAGCTCACCTTCGTGCCGACGGGCAGTAAGACGGGCTATCCGTGCGCGGACATGCACGAGCCCAGCCGCGAGATCCTGAACGCGTTCGGACCCGAGCGCTGTGTCTGGGGCAGCGATTTCCCGTGCGAGCTGTGGACGCCGCGAGTGAGTTATGCCGAGCACCTCAAGATTTTTATCGAGGCGCTCGGGTTGACCGAAGGAGCCCGCGTTCAGATTCTCGGCGAGACAGCGCGGCGGTTGTGGTTTCCGAACCTGAAGCCCGAAACCCGCTAGCTCGCTGTACTAGAATGACTCTGGTTTCTCCCAACGCTTCCCGCTAGGACAGGTTCGCCATGAAGCTAAACCGACGCACGGCCCTCCGCAATCTGCTGAGCCTCGTCGCCGGCTCGCCATTGCTGGCGGCGGCGCAGTCGCCACCGGCGGGCTTTCCAGATAACCGCCAGGGCACCTGGTTCCCGCCCACGTATTCCGATGACGTGATGGGCCCGGTGAATCTGCACGAATTCGAGGAGGTCGCCAAGCAAAAGATTCACAAGCTGGCTTACGACTTCATCGCTGGCGGCGTGGAAGACGAAGTGACGCTGCGGGCCAACCGCGAGCGCCTGGAGGCGCTGCGCCTCGTGCCGCGCGTGATGGTTGATGTCAGCACGGTCGATACCTCGATCGAGCTGTTCGGGAAAAAACTCGAATACCCGATCCTGCTCGCGCCGACCGGCGGAAAAAACCTGGTTCTGCCGGACGCCGATCTCACCTGCGCGCGCGCCGCGGCGGAAACCAACACCGTCTATGGAGTCGCCGGCGCGCCGGTGGAAAAGCTGTTCGACGAAGGTCTGAATCTGACGTTCTGGCGAAACACGATCGGTCAGGATACGCGCGAACGGGCCGACGGCTTCGCGCGGAGAGCTGCTGACGACGGCGCGCAGGCGATTCTTGTAACGGTCGATAACCAGTATCAATCCAACCGCGAGCGCAACAACCGCAATCGCTTCGACTACGGCTATATGTCGACCGGCGTGCCGGGCGAAAACGAAAAGCGCGAGCCGCGCTCGCCCGCGGTGGCGGCGATGTGGCGCGCGCACACTCCCAACATGACCTGGGACTACATCGGCTGGCTCAAATCGGCCGCGGATCTGCCCGTCGTGATCAAAGGCATTCTCTCGCCGGAGGACGCGGCGTTGGCCGTGGAGCGAGGGGCCGACGCGATCGTGGTTTCGAATCACGGCGCGCGCCAGCTCGACGGCGTTGTCGCGACGATCGACGCGCTACCCGATGTCGTCGACGCGGTTGGCGGAAAAGTTCCGATTTTGATGGATGGCGGCGTTCGCCGCGGCACTGACGTGATCAAGGCCATCGCCATCGGAGCGACGGCGGTGCTGATCGGGCGGCCCTACGTGTGGGGGCTTGCTTCGTTCGGTCAGGTGGGCGTGAAACGCGTCATCGAGTTGCTGCGCGCCGAGTTTGCGCTTTCCATGGCGCTTGCGGGCAAGCCCAATGTCGCCGCGATGGATCGCAAGCTCATCAAGAATCTGCCGAAGTGACAATATGCTGATCGCGGTCTCTTGCCACTGGGATTGGATGGGCCGTGTCAGCGCGCCGCGTTGCTCAGGGGTCGCCGCGCTGTTCCTGTTGGCGCTGGGGACGGCAGCGGCGCAACAACCGGTCCATGAGCTTTGCAAGGCGTGCCATTCGGAAACCACGACCGATTTTCTCAATCACCCGCATGCCAAGGCCGGGCTGTCGTGCGACACGTGCCACGGCGCGAGCGTCGCGCACCGCGAGTCAGGCGGCGGCTCCGATCCCGAACGCGTCGCGGCGCCCGACGAGGTGCCTGCGCTGTGCGGCGCGTGCCATGACAAACCCGCCGCGAACGCCGCTGGCTCCGCCGCAACGCTGCTGAGCCAGTATCAAGCCAGTAAGCACGGCGTATTCGTCGCGGAACGCTCCAAGGTGCGGGCGCCGAATTGCGCGACCTGCCACGGCGCGCATGGACTGCGCCCGGCGCGCGCGATCCAGCTCAGTTGCAACCGCTGCCACGAGCAACTGCCGCAGGCTTGCAGCGGCGAGCCGCCTTCGCGGGTGTCGGCCGTGCGTTGCGCCAACTGCCACCAGCGGCATCTTTTCGCTGTTCCCCAATAAGCTGCGCCCAACAATCAGGCGAACCTTGCGGTAATCGAAAGGATGAGGGCGCCAATTATCGAGCAACGCCGGGACGAAAGCCTCCGTCTACTCAGGGAACCCCGATGCTGAGGGAATCCGGCATCACCCGATAATCGAATGCCCCCAACCTTCCCCGATGTTTTCCGAGTGCGAACCTCATGGGCTGCCCCAGTGGCGGCCGGTTTGCTGGGTTTGCTGGCGGCGGGAATCGTGCTTGTTCCACTGCCCGTTGGAAATGGACGCCGGATGACGCCTGCTTTACGGGCGACGTCTGCTTTGCGGGCGCACGCGGGGTTCGGCAAATTGCCCTTGCAATTTGAACGACTGCACGACGAATCCTCGCAATCCAAAACCGAACCCGGTATGGCGCGTTTTGTGGCGCGAGGCCGGGGAGCGGCCATTTCGCTGGGCAGCGAATCCGTCATGCTGCAACTTCAACGCCCCGCCAGTCCGAGCGCGACGCCGCGGGCCGCGGCCATTCGCATGACCCTGCCCGGAGCGAACCTGGGCGTTGAGCCGGTCGGCGTCGACCAACTGCCGGGCCGAACGCATCTGCTCGTCGGCAACGACCCCGCACGCTGGCGGCGGAACATCCCGCAATTCGCCAAGGTTCGCTATGAGCAGGTCTATGAAGGCATTGATTTGTTGTTCTACGGCAATCCCGACCTGCTCGAATACGACTTCGAAATAGCGGCCGGGGCAGACCCGGGCGTCATCCGGCTGGCCTTCGAAGGAGCCCGGCGCATGCACGTTGATGAGGAAGGCGACCTGGTTCTGGAAACGGCGGCGGGCCCGCTGAGACACCGCCGGCCGCGGGCGTATCAGACGATTGCCGGCGCCCAGATGACGGTGCAAGCCGGCTATGAGCTCGAATCCAAAAACACCGTGCGTTTCCGCCTGGGCGAGTACGACCACGGGCGCCCGCTGGTGATCGACCCCGTGCTGGTCTACTCAACGCATCTAGGAGGCCTTCGGACCGAACTCGGACACTCTATCGCCGTCGACGCCGAGGGCTGCGCCTACATCACCGGCCAGGCGGTGTCACCGGAGTTCCCGCGCACGCCTGGGTTCCCCGAGCCGAACCATCTGGACGGCGAAACATCCTACGCGTTTATCACGAAACTCAACCCCAGCGGCACCCAAATCATCTACTCCTCGTTGCTGGGCGGCGCGGATTACGACATCGGCAACGCCATAGCCGTGGACAGCAACGGGGCCGCATATATAGTCGGCGAATCGCGCTCGCCCGATTTTCCGGCGACTACGCGGGCGCTGCAACGCACGTTGAGCGGCGAACGCGACGTGTTCGTCGCCAAGCTCAGCCCCGACGGATCGAGCTTGCTCTATGCCACCTACCTGGGAGGCGAGAAATTCGATGTCGGCAACGGTATCGTTATCGATGCGGCGGGCTCGGCCTATGTCACGGGCATAACGGCGTCGAGCGGCTTTCCGACCACCTCAAATGCCTACCAGCGGGAGTACACCAGCGGTCAAGATGTGTTCGCGGCCAAGATTAGCGCCGACGGCAGCCGCTTGATCTACTCGACGCTGATCGGCGGAGTCGGCGACGACCGGGCCAACGGCATTGCGGTGGATCGCTCGGGAAACGCCTACCTGGCGGGAATCACAAGCACGCGGCGGGCGCTCGGAGGCGCCGACGCTTATTGCCTGAAGCTCAACCCCAATGGCAGTGAGGTCGTCTATCTGAAACTGTTCGGGGGCCTGAACGCCGAGGAAGCGACGTCGGTGGTGCTCGATGAAGCCGGCAATGCTTACCTGACCGGCGTCACGTTCTCCAAGGATTTTCCCACCACCGCGCGAGTTTTCCAGACGGAGTCGAAGAGCCCGCTACCGCAGTTCGGATCGATCTTCGGCTACGACGCTTTCGTAGTCAAGGTCGACCCGCGGGGAGAGAACCTGATCTTCAGCAGTTTGTTAAACGGCAGCGCATCTTCGTACGGCCGCGCGATCGCGCTCGACCCCGAAGGCAACATCACGGTTGCCGGATACACTGCGTCGCAGGACTTCCCGGTCACGGCGGGAGCGCTAACGCTTCTGCCCCACGATCCGCAGTTCGACGGCTTTGTCGCCAAGCTCGATCCGGCGGCGCGGCGATTGCTTTACGGAACACGCCTGGGCGGCGAAACCTTGGACCAGATCTGGGACATGGCTCTCGACGAATCGGGCAGTGTATACGTCACCGGATTTAGCGTGTCGGCTGAGTTTCGCGTGACCGAAGGCGCCGTGCAGCCAGACCCGGGCGGCGCGCTGGATGCGTTTGTCGCTAAGTTCAACGTCGCCGCCCTGCCCGTCGTGGCGGCCTCGGGAGTTGTGAGCGGAGCGAGCTTTTTGCCCGGCGCCGTTGCGCCTGGAATGATCGTCAGCATCTTCGGCAGCGAACTCGGGCCGCCGGATGGAGCCCTGTTGGAGCTCGACGACAACGGATCGGTGACGACGCAACTACAAGGCGTCCGCGTATTGTTCAACGAGACGCCCGCGCCTCTGATTTTCGCCTCCCAGAATCAGGTGAGCGCCATTGCTCCCTACGCGCTCGCCAATCAGACCTCGCTGCGCATCGTGGTCGAGTACGGCGGCGCGCGCTCGGCTCCGATCGAACTGACGGTCGCCGAGAGTGCGCCGGGGCTGTTCACTTACGATTCAAGCGGCGCCGGGCCCGCGGCGGTTCTCAATGAAGATGGATCCATCAACACGCTGGCGAACCCGGCCAGCCGCGGCTCGATCGTCGTGCTCTACGGCACGGGTGAAGGGCAGACCGAGCCCGCCGGTGAAGACGGCAAAATCGCGGCTGAGATTCCGCCGTTACCTGTGCGGCCGGTTTCGGTGCGGATCGGCGAACTCGACGCGGAGGTGATTTACGCCGGGGGCGCGCCGGGCCTGGTGGCGGGAGTTATCCAGGTCAACGCCCGCGTTCCCGCGGAGTTGGCGGAAACCGGCGCCGTGCCCGTCATTCTGCGAGTTGGGAGCGCTGACAGTCAGCCTGGTGTGACTTTGGCCGTGCGATGATCCGGGCGTGTCCCTGTCACAAAGAGGACCTGTCACGAAGAGGAACCTGTTCTGCTCAGTGCTATGTACACGACGGCAGCCAGAACTCCCCCGGCAATCGGCCCCACGACCGGAATCCACGAATAGCTCCAATCGCTGTCGCCTTTGCCCGGTATCGGCAGAATGGCGTGCGCGATGCGCGGCCCCAGATCGCGGGCTGGATTGATCGCGTAGCCGGTCGTGCCGCCCAGGCTCAGGCCAATTCCGAACACCAAGAGCCCAACCGGTAAGGCCCCGATCGCGCCCAGACCGATCCGGCCCGAAGTCAGGCCGGCCAGCGCTTCGTTACCGCTGTCGAAGGTGATCTCCGGAGCCGCCATCGAAAGAACGGCGAACACAAGCACGAACGTCCCGACGACTTCTGAGAAAAGGTTGGACCCGGCGCTGCGGACCTGCGGCCCGGTGCAGAAAGTGGCCAGCTTGAGTGCCGCGTCATCGGTTAGCGGGTAATGGTCTTTGTAGTAAAGATAGACCAGTATCCCGCCGCAAACGCCCCCGCTCATTTGCGCCGCGACGAAGGCGGGCGCCTGCGCCCACGAGAAGGCTCCGGCGGCGGCGAGCCCCAGGGTCACGGCAGGGTTGATATGCGCGCCGCTGATATCGCCGACGCAAAACACCGCCACGAACACGCCCATCGCCCACCCAAACGTGATGACAATCCACCCGCCGCCATGCCCTTTCGTATTCGTCAGCAGGACGTTAGCCACAACGCCGTTCCCGAATAGTACGAGCAGCAAGGTGCCAACAAATTCCGCAACATAGGGACTCATGAAGCTTCCAGGCCTCCGCAGCAAAGGCCAGCCGGCCTTCAAAAAGGAGAGGCCATTCTAGCAGCCCAAGGCAGACAAAGGACTCTGAAGGCTGCGAAGTCGCGGGCACAAGTGGGGACCGGCAATCGCCGCAGGCGATCCGAGCCCGACCCGCCATGGTCGGTCCATTTTTCGAAACGACCCGAAACCCTTCCACCAGCTTCGCAACCAGCCGGAAAAAGAATTGTGTTGACCCCACGCTCGCGCATGGGGCTCGGATCGCCTACGGCGATTCTCTTGCCGGCAACAAGCGCGATTCGGACCATTCGGCTGGGCACTCCGAACCTATTAAGCGGACGATTGCGACAGGAAACGGTGGGGGAGCGAAAGCGACTCGCGCCGCTCGCAACAATCATCACTCATCACGGCAATTGACGGAAATTGCCGGACTGCTACAGCCACATGGCAGGCGACCTGCCGCCCCCTGGAGCGGCTAAACTGGGGTGATCCTGCACCAGAGGAATTCATAGATGAGCAACACCATGCCGGCGGTCGTGTTTCACGGCGAAGGCCGTTGGAGCATCGAGAAAACGCCCCTGCCCGTTCGCCAGTCCGACGACGACGTACTTCTGCAAGTCGACCGGGCCGGCATCTGCGGCACGGATTTGCACATCCTCGAAACGCCACCGGGCCACCCCGCGACGCCAGGTTCGATTTTGGGCCATGAATACGTGGCCACCGTTGCCGAAATCGGGTCCAACGTGCGGCGCCTCGCGGCCGGCGACCGGGTGGTCATCGATCCCAACCTCACGTGCGGCTATTGCCCCGCGTGCCGCCAGGGCCGGACCAATGGCTGCGAGAACATGACGACGTTGGGCATCTTCCGCAACGGCGGCCTCGCGAAATTCAACATCGCTCCGGCGAAAGCTCTGCATAAGATCGACTCCGGGGTCACGCCCGAGCGGGCGGCGCTGGCCGAGCCGCTCTCCTGCGTGCTGCACGCCTTCGAAAAAACGCTGTTCATGCCGGGCGAGAGCGTGGCGATTCTCGGCGGCGGCCCCATCGGCATGCTCTTTTTGTTGTTGTTCCGGAGCGCCGGGGCAGCGGCGGTTTACCTGGTCGAGCCCAGCGCCGCGCGCCGCAACATAGCCGAGAAATGTGGCGCGGACGCTGTTCTCGACCCGCGCGAAGTCGATTTGAAACAGGCCATCGGGCCCGGCCCGGGCGAAGGCGTCGATCTCGTCGTGGACGCGGTCGGCCGCTGCCTCGCCGACGCCATCGAACTGGTCCGGCCGGGCGGCCGGGTGCTGCTGTTCGGCATGGACCAAAAAGCCGCCCCGGTAACCCGTCAATACGACATCACGCGCCGCGAAATCACCATCATCGGCTCCTTCATTCAGCGCACCGCTTTCCCCAAGGTGGTGCGCATGCTTGAATCCGGAAAGCTGCCGGTGGAAAAGCTGATCACCCATCAACTGCCCCTGTCAGCGTTCGGTCAGGCACTGGGTCTGTTGGGGCAGGGCCAGGCCGTCAAAGTGATTCTGGAGCCATGACTGCCGGGGAGGACCGCCGCATTCGATTCGGAATGCCGGAATGATAGGATGGTCGAGATAGGCTCCGATGCCCCGTCGCGAGCGCGAAGCAATCGGAGCGGGAACCCGGGGCGGCCTTAAGGCAACCAAGGACACTGCCCAAAGTTTTTCCTATCAGCAACTTATGGGCTGGATTCAGCAACTGGCCGAACAGGCGCGTACCCGGATGAGGGCAACTTCCGGCCACTGGTAGATGTGGCGCAAGTGGCAACGGCATCGAGAGCTGACCAGCCATCCCATTTCGTTATAGCCGCTGCCCTAAACGCTATTTCGAGCGGCGTTCAGGTTTCCTGCGACTTGACCCGCATGCGGAGGTATAGGATCGTGAGTATAGTAAGTAAGGTCACATTCACGCCCGCCGTGCTTGCGACATTCTCTCCCCTCCCCGACAGAACGTGGACCAAATCGAGTGGCGACTGAAACCAAAACCTTGCCAAGCCGCATCATCACCAAACCGGACGATCCGCTGACTCTCGAAACCCCGCAATGCGAGAAGGGAATCGGCAAGGTTATCCTGTCGCCCGACTCCAAAGACCGCATCGCCGGTGTCGAGATCAAGCCGTTTCCGCTGTGGCCCGACGACCGCGGATATTTTCTAGAAATCGCCCGCTTCGGGCAAGGGATGGTTGCCGGGTTCGACCCGGCCCAGACGCAGGTTTCGGCCGCCTGGAGTTACCCAGCGACGATCAAAGCGTTCCACTACCATCTCTGGCAGACTGACTTCTGGGTGCCCGCCAAGGGCATGTTTCAGGTGGCGCTGGTCGATCTGCGCAAAGACTCCGAGACCTTCGGCCTGCGGAACACGCTGTATCTCGGCGGGCTGCGCCCCTGGCAACTGCTGGTGCCGCCCGGCATCGGCCACGGCTACAAGGTCATCGGCGACGACGCCGGGATGCTCGTCTACATCACCAACCGCCAATACAATCCGAAAGACGAAGGGCGGCTGGCGCACGACGATAAAGGCATCGCCTACGATTGGGAGACGCAACACAAATGAAGCTGCTAGTTACCGGGGGCGCGGGCTTCATCGGCTCGACCTTCGTTCGCCAGACGCTCGCGGCGCGGCCGGATGCGGAGATCCTCAACTTCGACGCGCTGACCTACGCGGGCAATCTGGAAAACCTCGCCGAGGTCGCCGGCGACCCGCGTTACCGCTTCGTCAAAGGCAACATCTGCGACACGGATCTTGTCGAAGCCACCTTTCAGGACTTTCAGCCCGACGCCGTCGTGCATTTCGCGGCCGAGTCGCACGTCGACCGCAGCATTCTGTCGCCCAAGCCGGTCGTCGATACGAACTTCACCGGCACCTTCGTGATGCTCGAAGCGGCGCGCCGTCACGCCACCAAGCGCTTCCTGCACGTCTCGACCGACGAGGTTTACGGCAGCATCGATCCACCGCACGAGGCCGATGAGAGCTATCCGTTGCGGCCCAGCAGCCCTTATTCGGCCTCGAAGGCCGGCTCGGACCTGCTGGCTCTTTCGTATTACACGACCTACAAGATGCCGGTGGTCGCAACGCGCGCGTCGAACAACTACGGGCCGTACCAGTTTCCGGAAAAACTGATCCCGCTGATGATCTCGAATGCTCTCGAAGACAGGCCGCTGCCGATCTACGGCGACGGCATGCAGGAGCGCGACTGGTTGCATGTAGAAGATCACTGCCGCGCGATTGCGGCGGTGCTCGACAAGGGGCGGCTCGGCGAGGTCTACAACATCGGCGGCAACCGCGCGCTGCCCAACCTCGACGTCGTGCGCATGATCCTCGAAGCCACCGGCAAGCCCGAAATCCTGATGATGCCGGTCGAAGACCGCCCCGGCCACGATCGGCGCTACGCCATCACCACCGAGAAGGTGACACGCGAAACCGGCTGGAAGCCGCGCGTGGAATTCGAAAGAGGTCTCGGCGAGACCGTGCGCTGGTATCGCGAGAACCGCGCCTGGATCGCGCACGTCCGTTCCGGCCAATACCGCCAATACTACGATCAGAATTACGGAAGGCGCGAGGAAGAGCTGCGCAGGCTGGTGAAGTAGCTGTGGCGCAAGCTCTCAGCTTGCAGCGTCGAGCCTCAGCTCGACGCAAGGCTGCTGTCAGCAACCGAATTCG
>JBBDWJ010000260.1:0-16107 GCA_040902925.1 Bryobacterales bacterium
CGCCTGATCGCGCCTCGCAGCCGATGCTGTGTGAGAAGAGCGCTAACCGCACCGGCTGCAATGCAACGCGAATTCGCCACGGAGTGGTCACCACCGAACCCATCAAGGCTGCGCCCGCTGCTGGCGCGAGTCCTTGCCGATCCCCACGTCTATTTTCTGGCTCTGGCTCCTCTCTACATCCTGCTGGCTTCGTCCAACTGGATTTTCTCGGCGCCCCAAACCATTGACCCGTGGGTCTACCACGGGTTTTTCCGCAACCTGGTGGAATACAAAACCGCTCTTTTCCCGGGCACCTACTACGGGAGCCGGCTTTCGTGGATACTCCCCGGCCATGCCGCCTATACGCTGCTGCCCCCTCTGGTTGCGAACTATGTGCTGCATTTGGGCCTCTGGTACACCGCTGTCTTCGCCCTCTACTACACGCTGAAAACTACGGCAGGCCGGCAGGTTGCCCTGATTGGAAGCGTGTTCCTGGGCTCGTTTTCGTATTTCCTGCGGCCGGTCGGCTCGGACTACGTCGATGGTCCGGCAAATGTTTATTTTCTGCTCTGCTTCGCCTTTCTGACGGCCGCGGCCGTCAAGGAGCGCAAACGGCTGCCCATGGTCCTGGGCGGCGCATTGTACGCGGCGGTTGTCTATACCAATCTGTTCACCATCGTTTTCACGCCCGTCGTTGCGGTCTACTTTGCTTTGCTCGCGTACCGCTGTCGAGGGAGAATTACGGGGCGCAGTGCGCTGGAGTCGCTGGTCTGGTTTGTGTCGGGTTCGGCGGCGCTGACGGCTTTCCTGGCTATTGTGAACTTCGCTATCGAGGGCAGTTTCGCGTTTTACATGCCGTCGGTCTACTATGTGCTCGGCAACGCCGGGCAGCCCAACCCGTGGAAGCTGCCGGTGGAGCAGTGGATAAGCCAGGCCGAGTGGCTTGTGCTGCCGGGGGTTGTGGCTGTATCCGCGCTGCTGGCGCTTGCGAGCGCGAGGTTCCGGGCGTCAACTGCCGGCCCCGCCGCGTCCGCTGCCTTCCTGCTCGCATTCCTGGTGATGATTTTCTGCGAGTGGAGGGGAATCCCCGTTCTGCAATATTCCTACTACGCAAGCTACCTGATTCCGCCCGCGTTTCTGGTAGTCGGGGCGCTGCTGCAAGGCCCACTCGAGCGATTGTCCGGCGCTGCCGCGCTCGCGCTGGGGTTCGCCGTGCTGTTGATCGTCACCGCGCCATTCTGGGGTTTCAATGCCCATCTGAATCAGCTCAAAGCGGACACCTGGCCCTTCACGCCGCTGCTGTTCGGCGCGGTCTTCGCGGTTTGCGGATTGTGCTCCGGAAAAGCAGCAGGCTGGAGCATAACCGCGGCGCTGGCCGGATGCCTCGTCACCAGCTCTTCGATCGGCTATGCCTTTGGAGAAAGGCATCAGCAGCAGAATTCGTTCGCGCGCATCGCCCAGGCCGCCGTCACCGTGGATGAGGTTCGCGATGACGACTTTATTTGGTTCTGGTACAGCAAAAAAGATCCCCACTTCGGCGAGTTCAACGCATTGCACTCCATCTATCTTTGGGGATACACGATGATCGGCGACGAGTTTCCGAGCCTCAAGCCCGATGCCGTGATCGCCGATGGAGCCCTGGTTGTCATTCCTTCTTCGAGCGGCGAAGTCCTTTCGTGCGCCACGCAGACGCTGGATTCCAGGCTCTTCACCGCGGAGCCCATCGAGCGCCGCGAGATCACGGGCGGCGGCACGAGCTATTCCCTCTGGTTTGTGCGCCTGAAGTTTGACTCCGGCCGGCTGGAGCGGCTGGCGTTGCAGCCCTGCGGCTCCGGAAACTGTAGTACGTTGGCCGCGGCCGGCGAGTCGGCGCACGCCCAACTGCCGCTGGAGGGCTGGCACCCTTCCAGCCTTCCTCAAACAACCGTGGAACGAGAGTCCGAAGGAGTCGCCATCACGACCGCTCTCACGCGCGAGGGATACGCTGCCAAGTACGGTCCGTTGGTCGCCGAAACCCGTGGACGCTACGTCTTCAAGCTCCAGTATGTGCTCGCCAAAGGCGGCATCGCGTTTGGCGCCAAACCGGCGGATGAGTCTCGCTGGCTGAGCCGGGCGTCAATCCCCGTCACGCAACCCGGCGAGCGAACTGCGGTATTATCTCTCGAAGCAGAGGCTGGCGAGCCTTTTTGGTTGATGATTTCGAACGATCATCCCGTCGGCGACCACGCATCCCAATACCTCATCCTGGAGCTGGAAGCCTACCGGTTCCCGCTCGAAGAAGCGGCGGCCCAAGCCCGCTCCACAAACTGATGAATGTGTCGATCGTCGTGCCCGTTTACAACAGCGAGGAATCCTTGCTGGAACTTGCGAAGCGCATCGATCAAGTTCTGGGCGGGGCGGACGGCAAGCTTGAGCTGGTGTTTGTCAACGACGGCAGCCGCGACCAGAGCTGGCGGCAGGTGCAGCAGCTTGCCGCCGCGCACCCCTGGGTCGTCGGCATCGACCTGATGCGAAACTACGGGCAGCACAACGCGCTGCTGTGCGGCATCCGCGCGGCCACCAACGAGGTCATTGTCACGCTGGACGATGACTTGCAGAATCCTCCGGAAGAGATCCCCAAGCTGCTCGATTGTCTCCGCGAAGGGCGCGACGTGGTTTATGGCGTACCCCGCACCCAGCAGCACGGGCTGTGGCGGGACGTTGCCTCTTACGTCACCAAGCTCACTCTGCAAGGCGCCATGGGAGCTGAGACGGCCACCAAGGTTAGCGCCTTTCGGGCTTTCCGCCGCGACCTTCGCGGAGCGTTTTCGGATTTCCGGGGCCCTTACGTGTCGCTCGATGTTTTGCTGACTTGGGCCACGACAAGCTTCGGATCGGTGGTCGTTGAGCATCAACGCCGCCTGACAGGCAGGTCCAATTACACGCTCTCGAAATTGCTCGTGCACTCTCTCAACATGATGACGGGGTTCAGCACGCTGCCGCTGCAACTGGCGAGCCTAGTTGGTTTTGCTTCGACGATTTTCGGCGTTGTGCTGCTGCTGTTCGTGCTTGGCCGCTATCTATTGGAAGGAGGTGTGGTGCCCGGTTTTGCATTCCTGGCGTCCGCCATCGCGATCTTCTCAGGCGCTCAACTATTCGCGATCGGCATCTTCGGGGAATATCTTGCCCGCATGCATTTCCGCGTCATGGACCGGCCTGCTTATGCCGTGCGAACCGTCGTCGGCAAGAATTAACCTCGCATGCAACAGCATGACCTTGTCGAGTTTCTGCCATGGGATTCCGAATTCTTCGGGCGCCGCATTGCGCGGGTCAAGCCGAACACGGTGGCGCCTTCCGCCGGGGATGAGATCTTGCAATGGTGCGCCGATGAGCGGATCGATTGCCTCTATTTTCTGGCCGATCCCTCCAGCGCCCCGGCTCTGGCCTGGGCCGAAGACCAAGGGTTTCGGTTGCTGGATATAAGAACAACTCTTTGCTGCGACCCGCGGGCGATTCAGCCGCCTGGCCCCACGCCCTCCAGTGCGGCGCGAGTCGAGCCGTTCCGCCCGGGCCATTTAGCCGCCTTGCGGCGCATTGCCAGAGTCAGTCACCGCGATTCCCGATTCTATTGGGATGCCAATCTACGGGATAAATCGGATGACCTTTTCGAGACCTGGATCGCAAAAAGCTGCGAAGATTATGCAGATATGGTTCTGGTCGCCGAACTCGACGGCGCTGCCGCCGGCTACATAACCTTGGACTATTCTTCCCCTACCGAGAGCCGTGTGGGGCTGTTCGCGGTGGGTCCGGAGGCCAGAGGCCGCGGCATCGGCCATCAGCTCGTCCAGTGTGGCCTCCAGTGGCTGCGCTCGCGGGGCGCCGTTGAAACCACGGTCGTCACCCAAGGCCGCAATCGCGACGCGCTGAGGCTGTATCAGAAAGCCGGCCTTCGCATGGAATCCCTGAACCTCTGGTATCACCTTTGGCTGGGCCGCCAACAGGTCCGATGACTCAATACCGGATTCCATTCAACAAACCAGGCCTGGTCGGCCGCGAATCGAGCTACATGGCGGAGTGTATCGATCGCGGCCATGCGGCCGGCGATGGCTACTTCACGCGCCAATGCCACACGCTGCTCGAAGAGGCGCTTGGCGTTCCCAAAGCCCTGCTGACCACTTCAGGAACCCACGCGCTGGAGCTGGCCGCCTTGTTGGCCGGCGTCGGCCCGGGCGACGAAGTCATTCTGCCCACGTTCACGTTCGTCTCGACTGCTAATGCTTTCGTGTTGCGCGGCGCGAAACCCGTGTTTGCCGACATCCGCCCCGATACGCTGAACCTCGACGAGCAACAGATCGAGCGCCTGCTCTCGCCCCGCACGCGCGTCATCGCGCCCGTGCATTACGCCGGGGTCGGCTGCGACATGGACTTCATCTCGAAGCTGGCCGTGGACATAGGCATCACCGTGATCGAAGACAACGCGCACGGCTTGTTCGCGCGCCACAACGGGCGTTTCCTCGGCACATTCGGCGGCCTGGCCGCGCTCAGCTTCCATGAGACCAAAAACTTTCACTGCGGCGAAGCAGGCGCCTTGCTGATCAACGACCCCGCCCTGATCGAGCGCGCCGAGATTCTGCGCGAGAAAGGCACCAACCGCGCCGCGTTCTTCCGCGGCCAGACCGACAAATACACCTGGGTGGATATCGGCTCGAGTTATTTGCCGTCCGACTTGCTGGCGGCGTTTCTGTACGCGCAATTGGAAGCCCGCGAGACGGTCATCGCCAAGCGCAAGCGCGTGTGGACCTTCTACATGGAGTCGCTCAAAGGTTGGGCGGCCTCGCACGGCGTGCGCTTGCCGCGGGTGCCGCCAACGTGCCTCCAATCGTTCCACATGTTCTATCTCATCCTGCCGTCTCTCGATATCCGCGACGCCATGATCGCGCATCTGAAAGCGCGCGGCATTCTGAGCGTGTTTCACTACGTCCCGCTGCACCTCTCGCGCATGGGGCAGCAGTTCGGCGGCCGCCAAGGCGCTTGCCCCGTCGCGGAGGATCTCAGCCTGCGCTTGTTGCGCCTGCCTTTCTACAACGATTTGACCGAACAAGAACAATCGGAAGTGGTGCAGGCGATTGAAAAGTTTCAAGGATGGGCGAAGTGTGCGCCGTAGCCGCCGGCGAGTCCTCCCCGGCCCGCTTCAATCCCGCCTACTTTGAGCAACTCTTCCGCATTGAGGACCGCCATTTCTGGTTCCATACTCGCAACCGGATCCTCACAGCCGTTGTTGCGCAAATCACGCAGTCCCTTCCTGGCGGCTGCAAGGTTCTCGAGATCGGTTGCGGGAACGGAAACGTGCTCCGGCATCTGCATCAAGCCTGTGCCGGCCACACGGTTGTCGGCATGGACGCCTTTGAGGAAGGGCTCCGGCTGGCCCGCCGCAGGAACTGCCCGCGAGTTGTGCGCGGCGACGCCATGCACAACCCCTTCCGCGCGCAATTCGATCTGGTGGGCCTGTTCGATGTCCTCGAACACATCCCCGAGGATGAGCGCCTGCTGGAGGAAATCCGCGGGCTCCTGCGGCCCGATGGCCTGTTGCTGATCACGGTGCCGGCCCGGAAATCGCTATGGAGCTACTTCGACGAGGCTTCGGGACACTGCCGCCGCTACGAGCGCAACGAGCTGCGCGGCAAACTGCAACAGGCCGGCTACGAGGTGGAGTACCTCACTCCGTACATGTTGACCCTGCTGCCGCTGATGTGGTGCGGCCGCCGCGCGGCAAGCCTCACGGGGCGCATGCGAAAGGCCGGCAGCGCCACCGACATGGCCATGCGCGAGCTGCGCCTGACGCCCGGCGTCAACGGCCTGCTGCGATTCTGCCTCGCGAGGGAAATTCCCAGGGTCGTCGAGCGCCGCGGACTCCCCTTCGGAACTTCGTTGCTGACGGTGGCCCGGAATAGCGGCGCGAAGGCCGGCGGCCTCAAAACTGCTAAGATCGACCGGTGGCCGAACAGGCTCGCGCTCTGATTCGGAGCTGTGCGGCGTTTCGGCGGTTCGCTTGATCGGATGAAACCTTGACTCCTGCTAAAAGCAAACAGGAAATGGACCCCGTTGCCGACTATTATGCGCGGATGTATGTCGCGCGGCCCGAGAGGGATCTTATATGGGCGGCGCTAGTCCGGTACATTCAAAAGGACGTTTCCCAAGATTCCGCGGTTCTCGACTTGGGGGCTGGGTACTGCTCGTTCATCAACCAAATCATCTGCCGCGAGAAGTTTGCGATCGATTTGAGCCTCGAAGCGAAAAGTCACGCCTCGCCGAAAGTCAAATTCTCTCAGGAAGATGGCGTCTACCTGAAATCGATTCCGGATGGCTCGGTTGACGTTGTCTTTGCCAGTAACTTCTTCGAGCACCTAACGCTCGACGACTTCACGCTCAGCCTCGCGAATATTCACCGCGCCCTAAAGCGAGGCGGCAGATTGATTCTTTTGCAGCCAAATTTCTACTATTGCTACCGGGAATACTTTCACGACTCGACACACCGCACGGTCTTCACGCACGTTGGCATGGCGGACTCCCTGGAGACGAGAGGCTTTGAAGTAGTCCGGTGCGTCCCGCGTCTTGTTCCGATGTCCATGCAGTCAAAGTACGGAGGCTACAACGTTTCGCGCCTTCCACTACTGAAGCATCTGGTCCGGCTGTATCTCAATCTGCCTTACAGGCCGATGGCGAAGCAGATGTATTTTGTCTGCAACCGAATCGAGCGCTGAGCAGGCCTAGGAGCCGGCCGTCATCGGTGCTCGCTTGGTGTAATACGCAACCACGTCCTGAATGATCTCGTCCAAGGTAAATCGCGGCTTCCAGCCGAGGTGCGTTTCAATTTTGGTAATGTTAGGCAGTTTGTCAAAGGCTTCTTCATAGAGCGGGCCATAGATTTCCTTGCCGTCCAGATGCACGATTTTCGAACTGGATCCACAAGCCTTCTTGACCGCTTCAGCCAATTCGTTAATCGTCATCAGGTTGCGAATATTTCCAATATTCCAGATGTCGCTGGCAAGATCTGAGTGCGCCAATCCCACGGTCGCCTCCGAGATATCCCTGGCATGGGTAAAGGCCCTCAACTGCGTTCCTTTACCGAACACGGTGATGTCCTCCCCCTTGACGGCCTGTACGACGAAGCGGGGAAGAACGAAGCCACCATCCGGTTTCTGGCGAGAGCCCGATATATTAAATGGCCGGATGATGTGATACTTGAGCGGGATGACGCGGGCGCGATTGATCGTGGCGATCTCGGCCAGAAGCTTGCCGGCGCCATATTCCGTTCGCACGGAAACAATGCCGGGAACGATCTTGTCCACGTTTTCCGCGAATACCCCGTCGCGGCCGTAGACCTCGGAAGTCGAAATCAACACGAACTTCGCATTCTGCTTCGAGCACATGCTGATGAGCTTGTCCGTCTCGACCATGATGCTGTAGCCGATACGGCCGGCATGCGTGAGGACGCCCGCCGGGCCGACCACACTGGCCAGATGGTAAACGACGTCGAACGTCTCGTCGCATTCATAATCCTCGACGGATAAATCGAGGACCCGGCAGCGGCCTGTATACCCTTCCTGGGGAACGGCGTTAGTCGAAAGGTTATCGACTATGGTCACCTCATCTCCCTTTTCCAATAAGACGTCGACCAAATGAGAGCCCAGGAAACCAAGCCCGCCTGTCACCAATGACTTCATGCTCTAGCCTCGATTCTATTTGACTTCTGCGTGTTTAGGAGTTCTAGCAGAATGCTGAAAAGAGAAGTTACCCGCGGATGCATGCGATAGACGCAGGCAAATCCTTCGTTTCCCATCTGCGTTTATCTGCGTTCATCTGCGGCTCCGCGTTTGTCAACAGCCCGCTAGACTAGGGCAGCTGTAATCTGCTGCGAACAGCCTCTGGAACAGGCTGGTTCAGGATTCGGTTCTCCGGCGCATACCCGTCAGCTTGTGTCGCGCCCAGAACGGAATCAATTGGGAAGCGCTTGAGGAGCACTGCCCCGTCTTTATCGTCAAAACGGAACGCAATCATCTCGCTATAGTCGAATTCCGTGTCCTCAACGCCGAGCCCTGATTCGCGAAAGCGCGCCCCGTCTGGAGAAAACTCAAACCGGATCGATTCGGAAGTCGTGCCGTCATCCCGATAGTACAGACCTACCAATTTCGTGTCCTCGTAAAGCACCTGCAGCCCAGAATTGAACCACATCACGTCTCGGAACGGATCAAAGGCGCCTTCGGTCTGGCACAGGGTTCGCGACCAGTGGCTCGGCACACCCACCAGAAGAATGAGTGTACCATCACGCACCCGCGGCGCCGCCGTGACGATGGAGCCCATGATCTTTCGATAGGGCGCCCAGTCGCGCGCCAGGCGAATTTGACCCAATAGCCCGGTAGCAAGACCGGTCGTGACGACGAGGCACGTCAACACGATTGGGACGACGAACGAGGACCGCACAAGACGGCCGATCTCGAAAGCGATGGCCGCTAGAACCAGCGACGCGGGCAGGGCGGAAATCAGCTGCGTGCGCTGCGAACCCGGATAAGGGAGCGGCAGAAACGCCAGATAGGCCAGGCACATCCCCGCGAGGCCCCCCAACAGCAGCCAGCGTCGTGCAACAAAGGTCTCGCCTTGCGGCGGCAAGCGTCTCATCGCGACCGCCGCGCCAACGAAACAAACCGCCCCGATAAGCGTGGGGCCGGCAATCATGCCCAATATATTGGCCCCGCAATCGCTGGCGGTGGCGAGATCCGCGGCTGGCCATCGCCAGAAAGCTAGGCCATGAACCATGAGCGTGGCTAGGTTTTCGACGAGCCCCAGCGGGCTAACAGCACTCGACAGGATGCGGGACTGATACGAAACCTCTTGCAGCAACAGGTATCGATAGGCGATTCCAGCCGCTTTGGTCACCGGCACGATGCTCCAAACAGCGGCGAACACAACGAAACGCCTTCCCCAGTTATGCTTGCGGTATAGCAGCAGAGGAGCGGCCGCGAGCAGGGGCAGGATCGCTTCATACGTCCAAAGAGACAGAGCTTGCCCCAGCAGGACAAAGGGGAACCACCACAGTCTGTTCGATCGCCACGCTTCCAAGAAAAGCAATACCGCCAAGAGCCCAAAAACGGTAGTCTGCCGTTGGACTACGTAACCGACCCAGTTTGCACCGTAGTCGGCGCCGCAGGAGATTGTCAGCGCCCCAACGACAAATGCGAACAGCACAGCCCCGTCGGTCAGGCGGGCGACGATCAGATAGGAAAGCAACCCGGTTAGAAGGATGAAAATGCCAAGAACAATGTGCAGTCCTAGATACGAGTTCTTGGTTAGCAGATAACCCAGGTGAAAACCAACGGCCATCAGCGGCCGGTCTCGGTCATAGGGGTAGATAAACCCGTCCATCACGGGACGGACCTGGCTGAGCTCGACGAAGCCTGTTTCGGCGTGGAGACCCCGGTCGCCGACGAATGCGCCCCAAAACACGCCGGTAAGGCACACGTAGGCAACAAGAACGATGAGAATCCACGACCGCCGACCGTCCAGCAACCTCTCCATCCGCCCAAGGGGCGTTCCCGTGGGAGGTCCCTTCATACGGAGCGTCTCCGCGGTAGCTGGATTGTCAGGACTCAACCTGTGAAAGACCCATTTCGTCCCGGCCTTGCGGACAAGGGAGCACGCCCCGGAAAGCGTAGTGTGAAGCGAAGCGCAGTATCTGGCTGGCTACCTGGAACATGCTGTAGTGCGAGACAGAACCGTTTTCGACATTCGATATCGGCACTTCCCGGACGCGCACATCCCCGGTTACGCAGCGGATCAAGAGTTCTTGATCGAAAAAGTGTCGATCGTGGCACAGTTGATAATCGATCTTGTCCAGAGAGGAGCCACGAATCGCGCGAAACCCCCCGAAATAGGTCGTCAGGTCCGCCTTGTATACCAGGTTCTGAGCCGTTGTGGCCACGGCATCAAGAGTAGTCTTCCAGGAAGGCCGATTGACGTGATAAGCAGGCTTGGGACCCTTGCGCTTTTGTGTGAGAACTCGAGACCCAAAGACCATATCGAGATCAGGACCCTCGAGAAGGGGCGCGACCACGTCCGGGATTTCTTCCGGCCTCATCTCACCGTCGGCGTGCACGAAGACAAGCACGTCATCGTCAGATCGCTTCCAGTTTCTGAAGTATTCGAAGATCGTTTTCTGAGCTGCCCCGTAGCCCCGGTTCTCGGGATGAAGAATGTAATGGATATCGGAGAGTGACTGGAGCAACCGGCGCGTTTGGTCCCGGCTGCCGTCATCAACAACGACAATCGCGTCCACCGGCTGGCGTTTGACTCGCTCTAGAACTTCCGAAATTGATCGTTCAGCGTTGTAGGCGGGGATGCCCACTAGCGTGCGAAAACCCATGATTGTACCTTGCGAAACCTGCTGGAACCCAAATCATCGTTGCGATGCCACTGCCTTTGTTTGATGCGTGGCCTTAATTTCTATCCCAGAAGTATAGTACGGCGAGCTCCAAAACACCAGGCTTTAAGGTCGTCGAGCCTGATTTGGTGCTCATTTCGCATGGCCAACTCGGCTGAATTCGCAATGACGCGCTCCTAGCTGCACCGAAATCGCTAAGACTGCGCGGTCGTCGAATGGGCATGAGCGACTGGTAGCCGGGAAAATGATCCGGTCCGTGGAAGGTCGCGGAAACTCTCTCCATGGTGTGCGGGCCGAAAGCACCCGAATGGTTGGGCGGGGAGCCCGGCCCGGCCTCTCTGCCGTGGCGGCTTCTGGTTCCAGCCAACGGCGAGGCGGTGCGGAGGTTACAGCTTTTTTACGGAACTGTCCAAGTGCCGAGCAACCTCCAGCCACTCCACAAGCTGGCGCCGTCGGAGGCGCTCAGATAAACGTTCTTGGCTCCCCCGAACGTCGATGTGAATGTGGCTGGGAATGTCAGCGTCAGTGTGTTGCCGGAGCTGGTGACCGACAAGCCGAGCCCTGTCAAGCTGCACTGGCTGTTGGATAGGCTTCCCGAGCCAGGTGTTAGGTTTCCTTGCCATCCGGTGCCCGAATCGGTGATCATCTGGACGCGATTCGAGAGCCGGTTGTAGAGCAGGCCGCAGGCGCCCTGCCACGATGCCCCCGTGTTTACCAATACGTAGACGTAGTTCAGATCATTCACTCCGTTGGCGTCGGAAAACCGGGCGGTGAAGGTGCGAGTTGCTCCGCTGCCGGACGTGGGCGTAATCGAATCCGCGGTCGGCGCTACCGGGTTGCCTCCGCCGCCTCCACTCCCTCCGCCGCCGCCCGGCACGGTCCAGGTCCCGCGCTGCCACCAGCCGCTCCACAAGTCAGCACTGTCGGAAGCGCTGAGATACAAGTTCCGGCTTCCGCTGAAGGTGGACGCGAACGTGGCGGGGACGTTCAAGGTAAGGGTGTTTCCGGAACTGCTGACAGAAAACCCCGATCCGGCCACGCCGCATTGGCTGTTGGAAAGCGTTCCCGAACCGGGCGTGACGTTTCCCATCCATGCCGACCCTTGGTCGTTGAGGATCTGTAGACGGTTCTCGATCCGGTCATAGCGCAGCCCGCACGAATCGGGCCATGTCGAGCCGCTGTTGATCAGCAGATAGGCGTAGCGCAGATCGCTCACACCGTTACCGTCGGAAAATCGCGCCGTGAAACTTTGATTGGCGCCACTGCCCGACGAGGGCGTGATCGAATCAGCGGTGGGCGCCGCGGGGCTGCCTCCATCGCCTCCGCCGCCGCCAGGCACGGTCCAGTTGCCGCGCTGCCACCAGCCGCTCCACAGGCTTGCTTCATCGGTGGCGCTGAGGTAGCTGTTCCGAGTTCCGCTAAAGCCCGCCGTAAAGGTGGCCGCGAAATTCAGCGTGAGCGAGTTGCCCGAGCTGCTCACCGAGAACCCCGAGCCGGTGATGCTGCATTGGCTGTTGGAGAGCGTCCCCGAATTCGGCGCCATGCTGCCGAGCCATCCGGTTCCCTGATCATTAACAATCTGGAGCCGGTTCAGGCTCCGATCGTAGACAAGCCCGCACGAACCGACCCATGACGCCGCGGTATTCATCAGCACGTAGGCGTATCGCAGATTCCCGGCGCCGTTGCCGTCCGAGTACCGCGCGGTGAAACTCTGGCTCGCCCCACTGCCGGCCGAGGGCGAAATCGAATCCGCTGTAGGCGCTACCGGGCTTCCTCCCCCGCTGCCGCCGCCACCGGGTACTGTCCAGGTGCCTCGCTGCCACCAACCGCTCCACAGCTCAGCATTGTCGGAAGCGCTCAGGTAGACATTCCTTGTCCCACTGAAGCCGGAAGTAAAAGTGGCCGGAAATGTCAGGGTGAGAGTGTTGCCCGAACTGTTGGCGGCGAACCCAGAGCCGGTTACGCTGCATTGGCTGTTGGCCATCGACCCGGAACCTGGCGGGATACCTCCCATCCATGCCGATCCTTGGTCGTTGATAATGTGCAATAGATTTTGGACCCGATCGTAGCGCAGACCGCAAGAGCCTGCCCACGACGCAGCGGTATTCATGAGCACGTACGCATAGCGCAGATCGCTCGACCCATTCGAGTCCGCATAGCTCGCTGTGAATGTTGACGAAGAGCCGCTGCCCGACGTCGGACTTATTGAGTTGGCTGTTGGTGCGGCGTTGACGCTTGACGCCGCACGCCAGGCCGCCGCCGTCGCCTTGGTATTGTTCAACGCCTGGCGGTTGTCGGCCGAATTCGACTGGCTGCTCGCCACGCCCGTCGGGTACCCCTGATAGTTCACGCTGGGGTTCGACCAGTGGTTGACCGTCGGGCAGTTCACTCCCGAGCAGTTGTACGACATGATCGTGCGGAAGCGCGGCGTCTGAGAACGCTGATAGCCGTAGGCATACGGATAGGCCCCCGCTGAGCTCGAGTTGGCGCGGTCGTGGGCGCAGCCCAGGTTGTGCCCGATTTCGTGCAGCAGCGCGTAGCTCGGCCCGGTCGCGAAATTCACTTCCGTCACGCTGAACGCGTAGGCGGAAAAATAGCTGCCCACGGTTTGCATGATATAGCCCGTACCCACCGTGCCGCCGTTGGACCCCGGCCCGTTGACCAGCAGCGCCACTACATCGGCGCCGTATTGATCGCGCAACGCGTGTACCTGGTCCATGTAGCCGTCGCCTGAGGTTCGCAGGCGCGCGAGAGTCGTGCTCAAACTATTCTGCTCGTCGCTGTAGGCGATCTCGGCGCTATGCGCCAAACGCGCCTGCATCTGCACGCCGCTGTTGCTGAAGCTCTGGTTCAGCTCCGCGATCGCCAGTTGGATTTCGCTCTGGATACCCGACGCGCCGCCGGCGGCTTGCCGCGCTCCAGCGGTATAGACAACCATCACGTCCAGCGTCGTCGTGCCCGATTGTTCCGCGATCGGGGCGTCCTGCTGCACGTGAGCGGCCTGCGGGATCTCCGACTCAGGGACAGGGACGGAATCATCAGCCGGCGGCGCCCCTTGATAGGTCACCTGCCGGATGGCGTGTATGCCCGGGCTCACGCCGCGGATGCGATAGAACTCGCCCGACGCCGTGCGGACGCTGCCCGACGCCGTTCCGTCGCGCACCACCAGTAGCGCCTGTCCGCCGCCTTCGGTGGGCCGGCCATACCAGACATACGCGCCGTCGAGCGTATATTCGCCGCGCTCCAGCTCAAACTCATGAACCGTATCGGCAAAAAGGTTGAAAGCGAGTCGATTGGACGACGTCCCGCGCGCCCGCGAAGGGGCGGGATCTCGAATCTCGGGCGCGGGCAAGATTCGCGCCAGATCGATCTCGACATACCGCGAGCGCACCACACTGGGGCCGTCTAGGCCCGTATCGTCGCTGGCGGTGCTCAGGCTTGCCGCCGGAATCTCGCGAAAGATCTCCGGCGCGCTCTGCGCGAAAGCGGCCGGGCCGCCGGCCACGACGCCGATCAACATCGCAAGAGCCGAAATCACCAGCCGCGACGGAGCCAAAGCCCGCACAAAGGGAGTCCGGACGATGGGGCTCACGGCCCCGCGCCGTCGTCTGGACACACGAGTGGGTACGTTCATGAATGAAGCCATTTCCGCTATAACGAGGCCCCGGACTTTGCGGTCGCACCAGGCGCGGTTGGCGCGAACGCAAAAAAACCTCGTGAAACTCAGGACCTGCTGGCTCGGAATTTGCGGCGTGGAGGGAAACTTCTGGCAATCTCAGCAGTATCCAATGCCAGACTACCTTTGCGGAGAAGACGAAGCTATTCGGTTCTTAACGTACGACTGTTGGGGGATGGCGGCCTAGCTATAGGCCGTAAACATTAGGATGAAACGTCATATATCTCAGGTGCGCGTAGGCTCAAGCACGGCAACGAAAGCAAAGCAAAACCTCAAAAAATAACGCGAAAAAGGCCCGTCCAAAATGCCGCTAGCCCGGCCGCCTTGCGAGCGCGCCGGCCCGGCGCCTTACTACCTTCTCGGCGGATTCCCCGGGGGCGGCACGATTTGCCGATATAGATTCTTAATATTTTTTGTCTCCGCAACCCTCGCGGGGCTTCCGGCGGCAGTTTTTCTGGATCGCGCCCTCAGCTCTCGCCGGTCCCGCGGCGTTCTGAGGGTCGCGTAGTATCCTTTCCGAATGCCTGTCCGCTACAAAGTGCTGGCCCTGATGTTCACGCTCACGGTCATCACCTATCTCGACCGCGTCTGCATCGCGGCAACCAGCGCGGCGATGTCCGCGGAACTCGGGCTCGGCCGCGTGCAGATGGGCCAGGTGTTCAGCGCCTTCATCCTGGGCTACGTGCTGTTTGAGATCCCGGGCGGCTGGCTGGCCGACCGCTTTGGGGCGCGGTCTTTACTGACCCGCATCGTGCTGTGGTGGTCGGTGTTTACGGCGCTGACGGGAGCCGCTTGGAGCCACGGCAGTCTGCTTGCGGTGCGCTTTCTGTTCGGCTGCGGCGAAGCCGGCGCGTTCCCGGGAAGCGCTTCGGCGATTTCGCGCTGGTTCCCGCGCACCGAGCGCGGCAAGGCACAGGCGGTCATCATGGTCGGCAGCCGGCTCGGTGGTGCGTTGGCTCCGGGCCTGGTGATTGCGTTGATGGCCCATGTCGGCTGGCGCGGAGTGTATCCGATTTTCGCCGTGCTGGGCTTGATCTGGGCCGTGGCCTGGAGACGTTGGTTCCGCGATTCGCCCGAGCAGCATCCCGCGGTCAGTTCCGCCGAGCGTCAACAGATCGCCGCCACGCGCGGCGAGATCTCTCAGGGCAAAGCGGTCCCCTGGAAGCTGTTGATTCGCAGCCGCAACGTCTGGGCGCTTTGCGGCATGTACTCCGGCTACACCTATGGCCTCTATTTCTATATGACCTGGCTGCCCACGTATTTGACGGAAAGCCGCGGCGTTGGCGCGGCGGACGTGGCCCTGTACGCAGGGCTGCCGTGGGTGGTCGCCTCGGGGTCGAACCTGCTCGGCGGCTGGCTGACCGACCGCCTGACACGCACAATCCGGCTGCGTTGGGCGCGCCGCCTGCCGGCCATGGCCGGGCTGCTGGCAGCGGCGGTTTTTCTGGCCCTGGCCGCTTTGCTGGAGAGCAACACCGCGGCCATGATCGCCCTAGCCCTCAGCTTCGGCTGCTCGGACCTGATCCTGGCCGTCTGCTGGGCCACCTGCCTCGACGTCGGCGGCGAGCATGCCGGCACCGTTTCGGGAACGATGAATTCCCTCGGCCAGATCGGCGGCGTCATCGCTCCCGTGCTGGTCGGGTGGCTCGTCGAGGAACTCCATTCCTGGCAACTGCCGCTGCTGATCTCGGCGGGATACTACGTAGTCAGTGCATTGCTGTGGCTGCTGATCGACGCCGAGCGTGCGCTGCCAAGGTCGATAGAAAGCTCCACGGCAGCGGCGTGATCAGCGCCTCGTTTCATCCACAAGGACGCTCGAACCCAGCACCACGCAAACCAACTTTGCCTTTTGCACTTTGCCTTTTGCCTTGCATTTTCCTTTCTATTTCCTCCCCTCCGCGCCAGCTAACCACCCCCGGCGGCGCGGCTCCTCCCGCCGTGATAAGCCGTCGTGATAAGATGGACACCGCCCGCTTTTTCCGGTCCTCCGCACGTCTGGCAGTTCCTGGATTCTGTTGTGCGTTTGTTGGAGCGGTTT
>JBBDWJ010000261.1:0-6518 GCA_040902925.1 Bryobacterales bacterium
CAGGACGGACTGGAAGGCCGCATCTACCGCGAACTGCTGCAATTGGGCGACAGCTATCGCGACCGGATTCTCGAGCGCTTTCCCAAGCTCAACCGCCGCGTCAGCGGATATAACCTCGACGAGCTGGTAGCCAACGACGGCGTTTTTGGCGCCGGGTATTCGAGCCCGCCGGGGCCGCTGAATATCGCCAAGATCATCACCGGCAGCGAGGGCACGCTCGCCGTCATCACCGAAGCGAAGATGGGCATCGTGCCGCTGCCGAAGAAAAAGGGGCTGCTGCTGGTCCACTTCCGCTCCCTTTTCGACGCCGTGGATTCGGCGCAAGAGATTGTCGCCACCTCGCCGGCGGCGGCGGAGCTGATCGACGAGTTCATCTTAAACGCGGCGCGCGCCAAACCCGATGTCGCCGCGAAACTGCGGTTTGTCGATCCATCGGCCGAGGCCTTGATGGTGGTCGAGTACTACGGGGAGACCGACAGCGAAATTCAATCGAAGCTCGAAGCGCTCAAGCAGCGCCTTACGCGATGCGGCATGGGTTTCGGCTACACGGTGGTGATGGACGCGGCGCAGCAGAGGGATATCTGGGGCGTGCGCAAGGAGTCGCTCGGGCTGCTGATGAGCGTTGTGGGCGACAGCAAGCCAGTCGCCTTTGTCGAGGATCCGGCGGTGCCGATCGAGAAGATGCCGGCGTTTCTGCGCGGCTTCCGGGAAATTCTCGACCGCCATGGCACGCGCGGCGGCTACTACGGGCACGCCTCGGTGGGGTGCTTGCACGTCCGCCCCATGATAGACATGAAGACCGCCGAGGGCGTCGGCAAGATGGCGGCGATCTCGGAAGAAGTTTTCGATCTCGTGCAGCAATATGGCGGCTCGATGAGCGGCGAGCACGGCGACGGCATCGCCCGGGGCATCTACAACAAACGCCTGTTCGGGCCCGAGATCTACGAGGCGTTCCTGAAGTTGAAGGGCGTCTTCGATCCGGAAAACATCATGAACCCGGGGAAGGTCGTCGAGGCTCCCGCGGTAACCGACAACTTGCGTTGGGGGCCCCAGTACAAGACGATCGATATCAACACGCATCTGGATTTTTCGCGCGAGGGCGGCTTCGCGCGCGCCATCGAGATGTGCAACGGCGCGGGTGTCTGCCGCAAGCGCGAAGTCGGCACGATGTGCCCTTCCTATCACGCCACGCTCGACGAGGAACACTCCACGCGTGGGCGCGCCAACGCTCTGCGCGCCGCCATGTCTGGCACTCTGCCGGTCGAGGAGTTTACCTCCAAGCGCATGTACGATGTGCTCGACTTGTGCCTGGAATGCAAGGGCTGCAAGAAGGAATGCCCCTCGAATGTCGATCTGGCCAAGATCAAATACGAGTTTCTGGCGCATTACTACGAGCAGCACGGCACGCCGCTACGGGCGCGCCTGTTCGCCGGCGTGGCGGGCCTGAATAAATGGGGAAGCCGCTTCGCGCCGCTGGCGAATTTCACCATGCGGACCGGAGCCATGAAGTGGCTGCTGGAGCGATTTTTCGGGATCGACCGGCGGCGTCAGATGCCCACTTTCGCGCCGGAAACATTCGAAAGCTGGTTCCGCAAACGCAGTCGTGGCGTGGCAAATGGCTCCTCGCGTCCGCAAGTCGTGCTCTTCCACGACTGCTTTATGAACTACAACTACCCGCGGACGGGGCAGGCCGCGACGGAATTGCTCGAAGCCGCCGGGTTCGAGGTGCTATTGGCTGAAAAGCAGTGCTGCGGCCGGCCGATGATCTCCAAAGGCTTGATTGAAGACGCCCGGGACGTGGCGAAGCAGAACGTCGCCGCGCTTTCGCCGTACGTCGACAAAGGGATTCCGGTGCTTGGCTGCGAGCCGAGCTGCCTGCTCACGCTGCGGGACGAATATCTCGATCTCATGAAGGGCCCCGCGGTCGAAAAACTGGCTTCTCACTCCTGGATGGTGGACGAATTTTTGGTCAACAAGAGCCGCGAAGGAAAGCTGAATTTGGCGTTCCAGCCGCAGGCAAAGAAGGTCCTGTTTCACGGCCACTGCCACCAAAAGGCGCACATTGGCAGCGCCCCGAGCCTGCAGGCGCTGCGGCTGGTGCCGGGGCTGGAAGTCGCCGAAGTGAACTCCGGCTGCTGCGGCATGGCCGGGTCGTTCGGCTTCGAAAAAGAACACTACGACATCTCGGAAAAGATCGGCGCCGAGCGCCTGTTCCCCGCCGTCGAGACCGCCGACGCCGCAACCGAGATTGCCGTCACTGGCGTTTCGTGCCGCCAACAGATCGACCACTTTACCCGCCGCACGCCTCGCCACGTGGTCGAGGTCCTGCGGGACGCTCTTTCCCGTTAGCTACGGTTTTGAGGCCAGCGCCGGGCCGGGAGCCGCCGGCTGTGGCCGTCGTGTTGAATCGCGAGCCCGCGTGAACGGTGGAAACGCCGTCGAACCTCGATCGCAACACGGCTTGACGAGCAATTTTTCTCCGATGAGCTTGCAAGTGACAAAGGCCGAACAGATCGGCTGGTCGAGCGCATTGATCGCGCTGTTCGTCTCCGCGCTATGGGGCGGCAACGTGATCGCGCTCAAGCTCGGCCTGGCGACGGTGCCGCCTCTGTGGAGCGCTTTCTGGCGCTTTCTCTCGGGTTTCGTCGCCGTGCTGATCTGGGCGAAGTTTTCCGGGATTCAGCTCATGCCCGAGCGGGGCGAAGCTCGTCCGCTCAGCATTCTGGGCCTGATGTTCACCTTGCAGATCATGGGGCTGAACCTTGGCGTCAACGCCACGTCTCCCGCGTACGCGGTCATTCTGCTGAATTCGCACCCCATCTTCACGAACCTGGTGAGCCATTTCTTTGTCCCCGAGGATCGTTTGTCACGGCAGCGCATTCTGGGTCTGGCGATCGCCTTCGCGGGGATTTGCTATCTGGCTATGGGACGGCCCGACGCCCGGCTGGCGCCTCATCCGATCCTGGGGAACGTGATCGTGGTCATTTCGGCGTCGCTGTTGGCGATCCGCATGGTCTACACGCAAAGGCTGGTGCAGAAGATGGATCCTGTCAGGCCGGTCATCTGGCAGATGGGGTTTTCACTGCCGATCTTCTTGGCTTCCGCCGCCTGGCTCGAGCCGGCCCTACTGAAGCCGCTTACGGCCGAGCCGGTAATCGCGATCCTCTACCAGGGCATCGCGATCGGCGGTTTCTGCTTTGTGGTCTGGACCCGGCTTTTGAAGCGCCACAGCCCGGGGTCCCTTTCCGTGTTCGGGTTTTCGGTGCCGGTTTTCGGCGTGATCTTGAGCGCGTTTATCTTTGGCGAGTCCATCACCGGGCGCGTCGTTGCCGGTATGGCCGCCGTCACGGCCGGCATTGTCATCGTCACGCGGCGGCGCGGCACAGAGCTGGAAGCCGAGGAGTCGGTGGAAGAGGCGATTGAAGAAGTGCTGCGCTAAGTTCCGCGATCCAAGATCTTCTATGGATACCGCAGTTTCTTGGGCGGCGCGGCGGCGTGCGGGCCCGTTGCGAAATCTATTACTTGTTGAGCAAAGGCTCCAATACTTCGAACACAACCCCAGCCACGATCTCGTTGCCTTTCGCGTTGGGGTGGATCTCGTCGTAGAGCAGCTCAGGCCGCGCCGCCACGCCTTCGAGCAGGAACGGTATCAAAGCAGCATCCAGCTCTTTCGCAAGCCGCGGATAGACTATTTCGAATTTGCTGACATACTCGCGGCCATAGTTCGGCGGCAGCGTCATGCCTCCCAGAACGACCTTCGCGCCGGCCGCTTGCAGGCGAGTGATGATCTCCCGCAGGTTTTGTTCCATGCTTGCCACCGGCAAGCCCCGCAAACCATCGTTGCCGCCGAAAGCGACAATCACGACTTCCGGTTTGTGGGCGATGACGGAATCCACACGCACCACTCCGGCGCTCGATGTATCGCCGCTGACGCCTTCATTGACGACGTGATAGGAGTACCCAGCCTCATCGAGTTTGCGCTGCAGAAAGCCGGGATAGCCCTGCCCGGGCGCGACGCCAAATCCCGCGGTCAAGCTGTCGCCGAAGGCAACTATCACGGGACGGCCGTCGTATTGATTAGTAAGGGAGGCCGCCGTGGCGGCGCTTTCGGGCGCGGCCGGCGGGCTTTTCTCCGGAGGTGGTGGCGACGATTCGCAGGCGGCCAGCAACAGAAGCGTTGCCAGCAGCGAAAGGGTTGTTGGGAAGAGTCGTCGAAGCACTGCATGTCATAATAAGTTTCTTTCGCGCAAAATGTCGATCGAGAGGCCGATTCTTGAGGTTCGCGGGCTTCGTAAGACCATCCACAGTGGCACACACGAGGTGGAGATCCTGCGCGGCATCGACTTCGCCATCCCGCGCGGGCAATGCGTGGCGATCCGGGGTCCGTCGGGTAGCGGCAAATCGACCCTGTTGGGCCTGATGGCCGGGCTTGATACTCCGACGGCGGGCAAGATCCTGCTCGACGGCTGGGAGATCGGCCAGATGGGCGAGGACGAAATGGCGCTGCTTCGCGGGCGTAAGATCGGCTTCGTTTTTCAGTCCTACCAACTGGTTCCCACGCTAACGGCCGAGGAGAACGTCCTACTGCCGCTGGATTTGGCCGGTGACGGATACGCCGGGGCCGGGCGGGCGCGGGAATTGCTTGACCGCGTCGGGCTGGCGGACCGGCAGGATCACTATCCGGTGCAGCTTTCCGGCGGTGAGCAGCAGCGCGTCGCGCTGGCGCGCGCCTTCATCCGCCAGCCGCCGATCGTGATGGCCGATGAGCCGACGGGTAATCTCGACGGCGCCAACGGCCGGCTCGTGCTCGACATGCTTCTCGAGTTGAACCGCACTGAGCAGACGACCCTCATTCTCGTCACCCACGACGCCGAGCTGGCTTCCCATGCCAACCGTTTGATCAACCTGCGCGACGGCGTCGTGGAGAGCGACGAGACAACCACCAAGGCAGAGGGAACCACAGATGCACACAGATGAACACGGATGAAGGAAGGAACAACTCTGATCAACAACTCCAACAACGGCGTAGCCGAAGCAGCACGGGAACGGACTCACTTCCCGGCCAATCCTAAAATTCGCAGAGCAAGTACCGGGACAGGCGCGCTCTTACCACGGCCAGCGCATCCCGTCGTTTTTTTCTTTATCCGTGTTCATCCGTGTGCATCTGTGGTTCCATAAACCCGCCCGATGCATGAACTGAAGCAAGCGCTGCGGATAGCCTGGCGCGAATCGCGTTCCTCAGCCGGCAAGTTCCTGTTCGTCGTGCTGGCCGTGGCCATGGGCGTGGGTGCGCTCACCGGTGTGCAGGGCTTCAGTCAGGCGTTTCGCGAAATGCTTTTGCGCGACGCGCGGACGCTGATGGCGGGGGACCTTTCGCTGCGCGTCTTTCACCAGCCACGTCCCGACCAGTTGGCCGTTCTCACGCGCCTCGAGGAGCGCGGCGTCGAGCACACCGAGATCACCGAGACGGTCTCGATGATGACTTCGCCCGCGGCTTCTTTGCCTGTGCTGGTAGCCGTGAAGGCGGTGGATCTCGGCAAGTATCCGTTCTACGGCGCGGTCGAGTTGGACCCGGCGGGCGGCCTCGCCGCCGTGTTGGCGGAGGACGCGATCGTGGCCTCCAATGATCTTTTTCTGCGGCTCGGCGTCAAGGTGGGCGACAAAGTGCGCCTGGGGGATGAAGAGTTTCGTATCGCCGCGGCCATACGACTCGAGCCCGACCGCATGACCGGCTCCTTCAACATTGGCCCTCGCGTCATGATCAGCCACGAGGGACTCAAGCGCTCTGGTTTGATTCAGCTCGGCAGCCGCGCCTCGCAGCGCTATCTGTTTCGTTTACCGGCCGACGGAATCGGAATAGCCCAGGCGCGCCGCATGCTCGAAGCGGGCTTCGACGAAGGCCGGGTTTCCGACTTTCGCGAGATTCATCCCACGATTCGACGCGGCCTCGACCGCGCGACGCGGTTCTTGAGCCTGGTGAGTCTGATCGCGCTGATCGTCGGCGCGCTAGGCGTCGGCATGGCGATGCATTCCCATTTACAGAACCGGCTGGACACGATCGCCATCATGAAGTGCCTCGGGGCGCGTTCGGGTCAGATCACACGCATTTACGCAGTGCAAACTCTCGGATTGGGTTTGGCGGGCAGCGCGTTGGGCGTGCTGGTGGGCTATGGCGTCCAGGCTTGGGCGCCGAACCTCATTGCGCGGTACTTCCCGATTCCGCCCGATTTCACGTGGCAATTTTCGACAGCGGTGCAGGGCGTCGCCATTGGCGTTCTGACCACGCTGCTGTTCACGATTCCGCCGCTGCTCGGCATCCGGCAGGTGCGCCCGGCTTTGATCTTTCGCCGCGACATGGAAAAACCGCGGCGAACGGTTCGCGAGCGCTTCCGCGAAGGGCGGGCCTCCCTGTGGGCAGGTGCGGCGATCGTTTTCAGCATCGGCGCGGTCGCCGCGTGGCTCGGCAACTCAGTCGAGTTGGGTCTATGGTTCGCCGGCGGCCTGGTTGTGAGCCTGCT
>JBBDWJ010000261.1:6528-16083 GCA_040902925.1 Bryobacterales bacterium
CGCCATGGCGGCTGTGTCATGGCTGTTGCTGCGGACGCTGAAGGTGCTGCCGAAACGGCTGCCGTGGAGGCTGCCGGCATTTTTGCGGCATGGCGTTGCCAATCTTTATCGCCCGGGTATTCATGCCGAAGCGGTTCTGGTGGCGTTGGGCATCGGCGTCACCTTCACGCTTTCGGTGTATTTGATTCAGTCGTCGGTGCTGACGCAGATGGTTCGCAGCGCGCCGCCCGAGATGCCCAATGTCTTCTTCATCAACATCACCGACGCCGAGCGCGAAGGCCTGCTCGAGATCCTGCGGGGCGCTGGAGTGCAAGAAAAAATCGAGCTGGTGCCCTCGGTTGCCGCGCGATTGACCGCTGTCGGCGGCGTGCCTGTCGAAAGTCTTAGTCTTGAGGGCGGCGATTGGCGTTTCCGGTCCACGCGCACGATCACCTGGGTGGCGGAGAAGCCCGACCATATCGACGTCCTCGAAGGCGCCTGGTGGAGCCCGCAAGCGGCCGAAGCGGAAAACCTGGTTTCCGTTCGCGACGAAGACGCCGGAATGCTGGGACTCAAGATCGGCTCCCGCATCGCGTGGCAAGTTGGGGCCCGCGAAGTGGAGGCGACGGTAGCGGCCATCCATCGCGCCGAGGGATTCCGCATGGGCTCGAACGTTCAGTTCATTCTGACGCCGGTGGCGCTGCGCGGAATGCCTGCGATTTTTTACGGCGGAGCCAAAGTACCGCCTGAGCAGGCGCCCGAACTGCAGCGCAGAGTGTTCGAGCGCTTTCCGACCATCACCGTCATCAACGCGGCCGACGTGATCGAGATCGTCCAGGAGGTCGTCGATCAGATCGGGCTGGTCGTGCAGTTCGTGTCAGCCTTTGCAATTCTCGCCGGCGTGATCATCCTGGTTTCGAGCGTCGTGGCGACGCGGTTCCGCCGCATTCATGAGGTAGTGATTCTCAAAACCCTGGGGGCGACGCGCCGCCGCGTGGCGGGTATTTTTTCCGTTGAGTTTTTGATTCTGGGCTCGGTCGCGGGCCTAATCGGAAGCGCCCTGGCGAGCGCTTTTTCAGGTTTGTTGCTTACCCAAATGTTCGACGCAGACTACGTTTTTGAGCCGCTGCCAGGCATCATCACGATCCTAGCGACCGCGCTGCTGGCCAACGCCGCCGGGTGGCTGGCAAGCTTTCCCATCTTGGGAAAGAAGCCGCTGGAAATCTTACGGGCCGAGTAGCGGCAGGGTCAGCCTCATTTGAGGGAGACTGGTTGTGGCGTTAGTGCGCTGTCCGTGTGAACGTGCCCGGAGCGCCAGACCAGATTTCTGTTCAGTCCTTCCAGAGCTGCCACCGTACAGCCGGTTGTGAGGAACGTATCCAGCCGTCATTTCTTGGGATGTCCGTAGATGTAATGATCGATCTGGCTGGCGCCGTCCCTGGGAAGTTTCGCAAATTCCTCGGCGGGCACGTCGCTCATGATCTCCGCGATCACTTGAGAGATAGGCCGGTAGTCGTCGGCCGACCTCAGTTCAGCCGCAACAGAGGCCGCGGCTCGCGCCTGCTCTCGTGCGACCTTGCGAAGCCAGTTTTCAACGCTCAGCCCTTCGGCCGCGGCCTCGAAAGCGGCTACTTCATCGGGGGACGAAAGCTCAATCGTAATAGTCATGGCCGGGTCCTTTCATCTTGGCTGGCCAGTTCTGTCGCTATTCGTTTGATTTTACAGCAGCCGACCAGACCCAATTATCTGGACAAGCTGACCTTCCCTTTTCGCGGGCCCGCCGCCTTAACGGCGTCCGAAGCATCCGTGAACTTCTCGAAGTTCCGCTCAAAGCGATCCGCCAGCGCTTGCGCCGCTTGGTCGTAGTCGTCAGGGCTCTTCCACAGGCCGCGTGGATCAAGTACTTCCGGCGGCACCCCGGGGCAACTTTTCGGCATTGCCACGCCGAAGACAGCGTGAGGCGTAAATTCCACGCCGTTGAGTTTGCCGTCGAGCGCGGCGGTGAGCATCGCGCGCGTGTGCGGTAAATCCATGCGTTTGCCCACGCCGAAGCGGCCGCCCACCCAACCGGTGTTGACCAGCCAGCACTGCGTCTTGTGACGCCGCATGCGTTCCCCCAGCATCTCCGCATAAACGGCGGGGCTCCGCGGCAGAAACGGCGATCCAAAACAGGCGCTGAACGTGGCCGCGGGTTCCGAACCCAGGCCGCGCTCGGTTCCCGCTACCTTGGAGGTGTAGCCGCTGAGGAAGTGATACATCGCCTGCTCTGGCGTGAGCTTGGAAATTGGTGGCAGCACGCCGAACGCATCCGCCGTCAGAAACACGATGTTCGCGGGATGCCCGCCGACGCCGGGAATAACGGCGTTGTCGATGAACTCAACCGGATACGCGGCGCGCGTGTTTTCCGTCAGGCTGCCGTCGTCGTAGTCGATCTCGCGCGTGTTGGCGTCGAACGCGACGTTCTCAAGCACGGTCCCGAAGCGGATGGCGTCCCAGATTTGCGGCTCGTTTTTCTTGGAGAGGCGGATGCACTTGGCGTAGCAGCCGCCCTCGAAATTGAAAATCCCCGCGCCGCTCCAGCCATGCTCGTCGTCTCCGATCAAGCCACGCTCGGGGTCGGCCGAAAGGGTCGTTTTGCCGGTACCCGAGAGGCCGAAGAACAGCGCCGTGCCGCCCCCAGCCCCGACGTTGGCCGAGCAGTGCATGGGCAGCACGTTTTGGCTAGGCAGCAGGAAGTTCATCAGGCTGAAAACCGATTTCTTGAGCTCGCCGGCATAGCGCGTACCGCCGATGAGCACCATCTTGCGGCTGAAACTGAGCACCACAAAAGCTTCCGATCGCGTGCCGTCGGTGGCGGGGTCGGCTTGCAGACCCGGGGCGTAGATGATGGTGCACTCCGGTGAGCGATCTCCGGCATCAGGCCCGCTAGGACGCACCAGAAGCTGACGGGCGAACAGGTTGTGCCAGGCGAGTTCGGTGATCGCCCGAATCGGGAGCGTGTAGTTGACGTCGGCGCCCGCCAGACAGTCCTGCACGAATACATCGCGTCCCTGCAGGTAGACGCGGATTTTTTGGAACAGCCGCTCGAAATTCCCGGGCGACATCGGACGATTCACCTCGCCCCAGTCCACAGCTTTTTCGCTGATTTCGTCCGAGACGATATAGCGGTCTTTCGGTGACCGGCCTGTATATTGACCGGTGCGGACGATCAGTGACCCGTTTTCCGCCAGGCGGCCCTCGCCGCGCTGGAGCGATTCCTCCAATAGCCGCGCCTGGCCCAGGTTCCAGTGGACGGTACCGAGATTGTGAAGGCCATGCTCCTCTAGGCCGTGCCCGTCGGGGCTTGCGCCGACGTCTTCCATGAACTGCTCCCTTCCGTAAAGACCTATATATGATTTCCCTTAATAGCATACGCCCGAGCGAAGCGGATCGTGTGGGGCGAAGGCCGGCGGGGGATTCAGTAGCCGCTGATTTCACGGCCTCCTGCGCCGAGTCTCTCCAGAAATTGGGCTCGTTCAAAACGTGCGCCGGCCCGCTTAACAGTGAGCGGGAGAGGGAACATCGCGTTACGGATAATCCTGTGGCTTGGAAAAGCGCTATCGGCGAGATCGGCCGTCCGCGCCGCCGCTTCTGCAGGTGGGTACTACTCGACCTTGGTGCGGAATTTGCTCTTCAGCATCGCGAGCTTCTGATCGATCGATAGCTTCTCGGCCTCGCGCTGCTCGCGGGCTTTGGCTCGCTCGTCGGGGCCAAACGTCCGCTGGACTGCCGTGTGATCGCGCTCTGGGCCCTTGCGCTTGCGGCGTAGGCCGCCATTGTCGTGGTCGCGCTGTCCTCCGGCGGCCGCCGCCATGCGTCGTGCCCCTGGGCGGGGCCGCTGCACGACAGGCCGCGGCTCTTTCATGGAGAGCGAGATGCGCTTGCCGCCCTTTTCGAGCGCCAGAATATACACGGCCACACGGTCGCCGACTTTGACGGCCGCCTGGGGATCTTCGACGAATTTGTCGGAGAGCTGCGACACGTGTACCAAGCCGTCCTGGTCGGCGCCAATGTCGACGAACGCTCCAAAGTTGGCGACGTTGGTAACGACGCCATCAACCTTCGTCCCAACCTTTAGTTCTTCGACCGGCCGCAACGGGATCGGAGGCGCCGGGGGCGTAAAGGAGCCGCGGGGCTGCCTTATGCTCGGCCGGAACTCGCGAATGGTCGCTTTGAGCAGTTCCAGCGGATGCTCGTTGCTTTGCAACCCTTCGAGTTGCACGTTGTCCAACGCTTCGGGTTTCTCCAGCGCTTCGGCGGCGGAAACTCCGGCCGCGGCCAGAATTTTCTCCGCAACCGCGTAGTGCATCGGATGAATCCCGGTCGTGTCGAGCGGATTGTCTCCGCCGTAAACCCGCAGGAAGCCGACCGCCTGCTCATAGATTCGTTGATTGAGCCCGGTCACCTCGCGCAGTTGCTCGCGGCGCCGGAAGACGCCCTTTCCCGTGCGATGGTCGAGGATTCTCTTGGCCACGCGCTCGGTAATGCCGGGGATCAACGACAGTTGCTCGAGCTGCGCAGTATTGAGGTCGGCGCCCACCTGATGGGTACACTCCTCCATCGTGTGGTGTAGTCCGTTGCGCAGCCTCTTGGGGTCGACTTCGTGGTGATACTGCCCGATGCCCAATACCTTGGGGTCCACTTTGACCAATTCGCCCAGCGGATCTTGCAGGCGGCGTCCCAGCGAGATGGCGCTGCGCATCACCGGATCGGCTTTCGGGAATTCCCGCCTGGCGCTCTTGGAGGTGGCGTAGATCCAGGTGCCGGCTTCGTGGATGGGAACCCAAAAAACGTCCGGCGCGCCCGCCTGGCGAACCTCTCCACGGATGAATTTCTCGACTTGACGAACGCCGGGACCGTTGCCGATGACGATGGCCGCAACTTTGTGCCTGGAGATGAGCTCGCCCAGGCTGAGTTCACGGACCTCGGAGCGGGTTTCGCGTTTGCGGGCAGGTCCGCTTCCGGGCTGCCCCGGCTTTGGAGTCCCCTCGGCCGCTTGCGCTTCCGGCTGGGTGGCTGGAGCGTGCTGACCTTGGGGTTGAGTCACTCCGGCGTCCGACGCGGGAGCTGGCGTTTCGGTCGACCCTGCTGATTCCTCCGGCTTCGACTCACGCTGGGCTTCGGCGACGTCTGCCGCAGCCAATGCACCATCGGCCGGCGCGGTCTCGGGTTCGTCCACCATAGCGACGATCTGGTTTTGGGCCTCCGCGTCGGATGGTGGCGTTTCCTGAGCGGCAGGCGCGATGGAGGCCTGGGTGCCCACGGCTTCGCGAACTTCGGACGGTTCATCGCCGGGTTCTTCGTCGATGACCGGGTCTCCGGCATTCTCAGACAGCGTGTCTTCGACTTCCGCGATGGTTTCACTTTCCGCGGCGGCTTCCGCTTGCGCCGTCTCCACGGAATCCGCGGCTGGGTCGGCGGTTTCGCCGGCCTCGTCTGGCGAGTCCGTCTGGGCGGTCTGTTCGCCCGGCGAGCCGTCTGCTTCGATCGCCCCCACTGCCTCGGGCCCCTCGCCCCCCGCGGAGGTCGCCTGCGGGGATCCGGCCGCAGCTACTCTCTCGCCGGAGTGCGCCGCATCCGGGTCGTGGACGATCGCCCCTTCCAGGAACTCTCCACCGGGTCCCACGACGGCCGCGCGCCAGCCTCCGCGGCGGCCGGTTTCCAGCCCGATCACGGTGATGGGGCCGGCCGCGGGCGCCAGCAGAAGCTTGCGCAGATTCTTCTGAAACGACGCTGCCCCTTCGCTGTCGCAACGCTCATCGAGAGCCAGTGCCGCTTCATTGGTGAACGACGGCGCCAGGTATTGGTGGAATGCTTCGCAGGCGGCTGCTCCCAACTGCAGGCAGAACGTCGTCTGTGCATTGCGGATCAGCCGGCCGAGCATATGCTCGACAGCGCGGTTCTCGGGCAAAACGATGCTGTACTGCAGCCATCGCTCGCGCACGCCGCGCCGGATCGCCATCATCTGGCGCCAAGCTACGCGCCCAAGCTTTGAGCGCATTCCCACGAGCGAGCTGCTCTTTTTCTGCGCCACTTCTTCCCGCGCCGGTTGGTCGCCGGCGAAGACCACGATTTCGGATTCCTCAATCAGAATGGGGCGCAGCGCGCTACGGATTTCAGGGTCTTCGCCCAGCCAGCGCGCGACGATCTGCCGCGCGCCCGCCAGCGCATCCGCCGGCGTACGGACGCCCCCGTCAGGTTTCACATAGGTCGCCGCGACGGCTTCGATGTCGGCGTTGTCGGGCTGCTGGTCCCACAGGAAGCGGGCTAGCGGCTCGAGGCCCTGCTCCGTGGCTTCATCGGCAGGCGTGCGCCGTTTGGGCTTGAAGGCGAGGTAGTAGTCTTCGAGCTCGTGGCGATCGGTGGTTTCCTCGATCTTCTTCTGAAGCTCGGGGGTCATGCGGTTCTGCTGGCGTATTGCCGTCAGAACCATGATCCGGCGGTCTTCCAGATCCAGGAATTCGCGCAGACGAGACTCGACCCTCCGCAGCTCGACTTCATTCAGCCGGGCGGATATCTCGGGCCTGTAGCGGGCAAGGAAGGCAGGGCTCGCCCCTGCCTCTAGATGCTGCACGAGTTGCAGGAGGTCAGCAAGTTGAAGCTTTGCTTCCTCGGCCACCTTCAGGTAAGCGGAGGTGGGAAGACCGGTTAGCGCTTTCATTGCGGGAAGAGGCGCAAGACCACCAAACTAGCTTACTGTATCATAGAAACGTGCAAGGGGCGCGGCGAATTCGGGGCGCGGTCACGTTGTTGCTATGCGCCGTCTGCGGCGGCTTCGGCGGTCTGCTTGGAGCGGCCGATCAGGTCATCCAGTTTCACTCCAACGGACTCAATTACCAAGCCCTGACACACGACGGGCTGACGCTCATGTACGCCCGTATCCCGCTGGCGGTGCGTGAGTTCGCCGTTGTCCAAGTGGCCCTCAACAACGGCAGCAAAGAGCTGCGGCCCGTGCGCCCCAGCGATTTCTACTTCGAGGCCGACGATGGGCGCGTGCTGCGCGGCGTCCCTGAAAACGCCGTCGTTTACAATTTGTTCCGCAAGGCCGGCACCGACGATGTAATCAAGCTGCAATCGGCCTACGAGAAAGCCATCTACGGCAACCAGCACATCCGCTCGAGCAACGGCTACGAGCAGCGCCGGCAGTACGCCATGGCGATGGGCGCGGCCGGCCTCAAGGCGGCTGCGGCGGCCTCCGCCATCGCGTTCGTTGAAACCGAGCTGGAGGCCGGAGATTCCACCGACGGCGCTATCTTTTTCGACAACCAGGGCAAACCGCTAGGCGCCGGCCGTGTGGTCGCCCGGCTCGGAGAGCGCGTCTACGTCTTTCGGCCGCAAGGGCCGCTAGAGCCTTCGACGAGCAGCCCGCCGACGCCGCGCCGGTGACGAAAAGGAAGTTCGCTAGAAAAGGTCCGGCTAGGAATGTCCCTCGTTTTCGAATTCGGAACCCATGCGGACAGGGCCTCCTGGTGCGAAAATGAGGCTATAGATTTTCAGGTTTGTGATGACCACGAGGCAAGAGATCCAAAAGCTTGTCGAGGAGCTTCCGGACGAGCACGTTGACGAGTTGCGCAGGTACGTTCAGGACCTCCATGCGACCGAAGTCGATGAAGAACCCCTCAGTCCCGACGATCTAGCCTCGATCGAGAACGGGCTGCAGGACATCCGAGCGGGTCGATTCAAAACGCTCGACGAATACAAGCGCGAACGCGGTCAGTGAGTTATCAGATTGCGCTGTCAGGTGAGGCTGAGAAACACCTGGATAGGCTCGAAAGCCCAACGCGGAAGCGCATTCTGCAACGGCTCAGCGAACTCGGCTCGAACCCCTTTGATCCGAGAATCTCAAAGCTGCTGGCTCAGGCTCTTGGGAAACGGTCCTCCCGCGTGGGCGGTTGGCGCGTGATCTACCAAGTCGACCGGCCTGCCCGCCATGTTCAGATCATCGCAATCCTACCTCGGGGAAGGGCTTATCGTCGTCTCGGCTGAGAAACGGATACCTGAGCCGAGGCAGGCCGGGTTCCGTTGAGGTTCCTAAAACGGCGGGCCGCCGTCGTTGATCGGGATATCGTCGTCTTCAGGAGTAATCCCGATATCGTCGGCCAGGTTCTCGAACTTGGTGAACTTGTGGAGAAACGCCAGCTTGATTTTGCCCGTGGGGCCGTTGCGCTGCTTGGCGATGATGAGCTCCGCCATGCCGTGCAGGTCTTCGCGATCGGGCTTGTAGACTTCCTCGCGGAATAGAAACGCCACCAGATCGGCGTCCTGCTCGATCGAGCCGCTCTCGCGAAGATCGCTAAGCATCGGGCGGTGATCGCCGGGCCGTGTTTCGGGTGCGCGGCTGAGCTGTGACAGCGCGATGATCGGCACCTGCAGGTCTTTGGCGAGCAGCTTCAGGCCTCGCGAGAATGCCGAGATTTCCTGCGTGCGGTTCTCGACCTTGCCGCGCGAGCTCAGAAGTTGCAGGTAGTCGACAATGATCAGCGACAAGCCGTGCTCGACCTTCATGCGGCGGCACTTGGCGCTGATGTCCATGATGGTCGTGTCGGCGGCGTCATCGATAAACAGGCGGCTGTTGACGAGCTGGCCGAGCGCCGCGCTGAGCTGGCGGCGCTCCTCGGGGTTGATATAGCCGCCCCGGAACCGGTTGCTGTCGACCCGCGCCGCGGCGCACAACATACGGGTCAGCAGCGACTCCTGCGACATTTCGAGCGAGAACAAGGCCACCTGTTTACCGGGCTTGTCGGGCATGTCGGTGGCGATGTGCTGGGCGATATTTAGGGCCAGCGCCGTTTTCCCCATGGCGGGACGCGCCGCGAGCACGATCAGCTCGCCGGCATGCATCCCCGTAGTCATTTCGTCGAACTTAACGAATTGGGTCCCCAGGCCGCTGACGCGCTTGCTGGGGTCCAGAAACGCCCGCATGCCGCCGCTGAAGCTTTCGACGATCTGCCGCGGGCTCATCAGGCCCTTGCCCAGTTGCGAATCGCCGACTTTCATCACCGCGTTTTCGGCGTCGGCGAGAATGTCTTCCACCTCTCCGCTGGCGTCTATACACTCAGAGATGGTGCGCTGCGAGATAAAAATCAGCTGCCGCAGCAGCGACTTGTCTTTGACGATCTTGACGTAGTTGTCGATGCTTGCCAGCCGCGGCATGCCATCGCTGAGCGAAGCGATATAAGTGAAGCCGTCACACGATTGGAGCTGGCTTTGCTTTTCGAGCTCGTTGACCAGCGTCAAAGGCTCGATACGTTCGCCGCGTTCGTGCAGATCGCCCATGCGGGAGAAGATGCGGCGATGTTTTTCGAGGCAAAAGTCATCCGCGGTGAGGGAACCGGCGACCTGGGGAAACAAAGTTTCGTCGAGCAGGACCGAGCCCAGAACGAACTGCTCGGCTTCGGGATTGCTCGGCAGACCTTTTTCGAGAGCTAGGGCAGTTGCAGCAGTAGCCATTTTGATTGCGTCGTCAGGTCAGAAGACTAACGTATTTCCGGCGAATTCCAGCGACTGTTTTTTACCCTCATGTTTCGAGACGGTTAC